>NZ_JBSYOP010000015.1:0-294349 GCF_058244685.1 Candidatus Thiodiazotropha sp. AKAK2
GTGGATCGACACCACTGAGTCAGCGTTGTGGCGGCATCTGGGGAAATAGAAAATGATTTGGCTAAGCGCATAACGAATTATACACTCAATCATCATTAGTTACATTACTTTCCGCATGACCCACTAGGTAGGGTATTTGAGCAGCGATAATGGAATGCACAAAAAACCGTGGTCAAAAGGGCTTGACCACTACATTCTTGACACTGGTTGGGCTGAGTTCGTGAATTGCCAAGTTTCTGTCCTCAGGTTTTGGTTCGAACCCTTCGTTTGAAAGGAACGCAGTGACGCCGACGCTGCAGCGACACCATCCCTGCTCATCAGAGGTTGATGACACTATGGCGTCAGGGAAGTGAACGAGTACTCTTCTCACCCTCAGAAATCAGATACTGAAGAAAGGCACTGGTAACTGCTGATATCCGCTTGCCCCGTGGATAGACCGCATACCACTGTCTGATCAATGGAAATCCCTTCACATCCAGAACCGCAAAGGCACCCGAGGCTCGATCAAGGGTTAATGTGTGTTGGGATAGCACCGCCAGCCCCAGGCCACCGGCAACGGCCTGCTTGACAGCTTCATTGCTGCCAAGGGTCATGCGGGTCTTCAGTTCTATCTTGTGAGATTCAAAGAAACTTTCGGCTGCAAGACGGGTACCGGAACCCTGTTCGCGCATCACAAAGGACTCATCAGCCAGCAGCTTGGGGGAGATGTTTTTTCGGTCGGCCAGGGGGTAGCCGCTCGGTGCGATCACCAGCAGCGGGTTTTCCATGAAGGGAACGGCTTCAACAGCGAGCGCTTCGGGGTATTTTCCCATGATATAGAGGTCGTCGAGATTTCGCTCCAGACGGTTCAGACACTGATCGCGATTCGCCACATCCAGGGAGACCTCGATAGCGGGATGCAGTTGGCAAAACGAACCCAGTAACTTGGGTACAAAGTATTTGGCGGTGGTGATAATGGAGAGTCTGAGCCTGCCTTGTTCCAAACCCTGCAGCTCCGCAATCTCCGAGCCCAGTGCCTCTAACCGATTCAGAATGTCACGGGCGGCCACTTCGACCCGTCTGCCCGCATCGGTCAGATAGAGCTTCCGGCCAATCTGCTCATGCAACGGCATGCCGATCGCATCGGACATCTGTTTGATCTGAATGGATAGGGCCGGGGTGCTCATATGCAGCGCTTTGGCAGTCCGGGTCATATTTCCGTGCTGGGCGAGCGCCGCGAATATTGTCAGTTGATGGAGTGTTAAGCGCCTGATCAAAGGTTTTACCTGAATATAACGAAATATTAGTATAATTTAAATTAACCTAACAGTTAAGCAGGCGTAAAGTTGCCGGGGAAAAGCCGTCATCCGCCATAACACCTCTATTGGGAATAAGGAGAAATTCTGTGCCGCTGGTAAATATGAAACAGATGCTCAATCACGCCCATGCCAATGGGTATGCTGTGGGTGCTTTCGATGTGGTCAGCCTGGATTTTGTGACCGGTGTGATGGCTGCTGCCGAACAGACCGCCTCGCCGGTAATCCTCTCCCTGGCCGAGTCCCATTTCCAGCACTACGATTTCGAGTTGTTGATGTCCTCCGTCGAGACAGCTGCGAAACGCGCTGCGGTTCCAGTGGCGATTCACCTGGACCACGGGAAGAGTGTTGAGTCTGCCATCGACTCGATTCGGCTGGGTTGTAATGGGGTCATGGTCGATGCCTCCCACACATCGTTCAAGGAGAATGTGGAGACTACTGCCCAGGTCGTCTCCATGGCACATGCTTGTGGCATTCCTGTGGAAGGGGAGCTTGGCTATGTACCCGGGGTGGAGGGCGAGGATGCGGAGCAGCATCCTGGTGAAATGAGCACTACCTCGGTCAATGAGGCCAGGCAGTTTGTTGAGCTGACCGGGGTGGATTTTCTGGCTGTCTCAATCGGCACGGTCCACGGCCGCATGAAAGGGGAGCCAAATCTTGATTTCGAGCGTCTGCAGCAGATCAATGAGTCCCTGGCTGTACCGCTGGTCCTGCATGGCGGTACCGGACTCTCTGCAGAGCAGTATAAAAGGCTGATCGAAAACGGTATCGCAAAGATCAACTACTATACCGCCTTGGCCGATGCGGCTGGCGCATGCGTGGCTAAGAATGCGGGCCAGCATCTGTTGGGTTATACCGGTCTGATGCAAGGGGTGAGCGATGCAATCCGCGAGGAGGCGGCACGCTGCATGTCACTCTGGGGGTCTGCTGGACGCGCCTCGGAGGTATTGGCCGAATCTGATCCCTGGCTGCCGGTTGAGCATCTGATTATCTACAATACCAGTATCGACGATGAGAAGCAGATCAATCATATGATGGAGGAGGGGAGGCGGGTCCTCGGCGCCATTCCCGGTGTGCGCCGGGTATTTACCGGTGATGCAGTACAAGAGAGTGCTGGATATCGCTACACCTGGCTGGTGAAATTCTGTCACCCTGCCGTGATAGACAGTTATCGCGAGCATGTGGATCATGTGGCATTCGCGGACGGTTTTTTTCGACCTATCGCCGGGGATCGCATCAGTATCGATTACCAGGCTGTCGAGGATGAGGAGAGTTCTGTTGCAACGGATAGCAAGGCCAAGATGTCAGCCTGAGACCACCCAGGTTGTGATGCAGAGAACCAATTCGAAATTGTGTCAACCGTCAGTAGGTGGCGTTTTTTGGCTTGGATAGGCGCCCATGCTGCGTCATTGGGAACTTCGCTTGAAAATCACTATCAATGATCCCATATTCAGATAGATTCTTTTTAGAGTTTAAAACGATCAGGACGTGAAACGGATATGATGAGGATTGCACTCTTTCTCGGCACCAACCTGGCGATTCTGGCCTTGATCAGTATCACCTTCAGACTCCTCGGAATTGAAGGGCTGCTGATGCAGAATGGGGTCGACCTGGATATCAATGCACTGTTGGTCTATTCAGCGGTCATCGGTTTTTCCGGATCTCTGATCTCTCTCTTTATCTCCAAATGGATGGCCAAGCGGAGCATGGGGGTTCAGCTCATCCAGACCCCCGGCAATGAGGTGGAGCGCTGGTTGGTCGCCACCGTTGAATCCCAGGCCCAGCGGGCAGGCATAGGTATGCCGGAGGTGGGAATATTCAATCACGCCTCCCCGAATGCTTTTGCCACCGGGTGGAACAAGAATGATGCCCTGGTTGCGGTCAGCACCGGCCTGATGCAGCAGATGAACCGGGACGAAGTCGAGGCGGTGCTGGCCCATGAAGTCAGCCATGTGGCCAATGGGGACATGGTAACCCTCTCTTTGATCCAGGGCGTGGTCAATACTTTTGTGGTCTTTCTCTCAAGAATCATTGGACATACTGTGGATCGGGTGGTGTTCAAGACGGAGCGGGGTTATGGGCCGGCCTTCTATATTGTCTCGATAATTGCGGAATTCGTGCTGGGTATCCTGGCGATGACGATCGTCATGTGGTTCTCCCGCTGGCGTGAATTCAGGGCAGACAAGGGTGGTGCGGATCTGGCCGGTAGAGGCAAAATGATTGCCGCCCTGAGGCGATTACAACAGGCCCATGAGCCGGAACCGATGCCGGAAGAGATGGCGGCATTCGCCATCAGTGCGGGAAAAGTCCAGAAGCTGTTCGCCAGTCACCCGCCGCTGGAGGATCGTATCGCAGCGCTGGAATCCGTGTAACCGGGCCTATCTACGGTTTTTAAGCTTCAGTACCGCAGGAGGTCGGGGGTATCAGGCGCTTCTCGGTTGTTTCGATTGCCTGATCCGCTCGATCTCTTCAACAACCTTGTGCAGATTCTCCATAGCTTCATGGATTGGTACCTCCATCACCTTCCTCGAATCAGAAAATCGGCTGTCAATCAGTTCGATTGCTTCGAAGCTGTTGAGCGGCGTCGTGAAGCTGTCCGCTTTAATGATATTCAGCCACTCTGCCTCAATGAATGAGAGATGTTCGTCTGATAGTCCCCGGTTGGCATGCAGATGAAAATGGAGTCGTTTCCCGGCATTTTTCAGCGTCTCAAGGAAATCCAGCCACTCTGAGAGAGGCTGGTTGGACCAGACTTTTGCGTGGCCGAAATCGAAACAGCCGTGCAGGTAGTCGAACCGGTTTTCGATGATCGAGTTGAAGACCTGCCTGTAGAAGTTCAGATCATGATAGGTGTTCTCAAGGTAGATCGGGAAACGATGTTTCCGGCAGATACTGTTTAGTAAGTGCAGTTGCCGAGTCAGTTTATCCATCAAGGCAGGCTGATAGCTTTCCCTTCGGCTGAGGGAGAATGCGGATATATGATTGATCCCGTAGTCGGCACCCCAATTCTGCGAGAGTTCGATCTGTCGCTGAAGAAGAGGCACGTTTTCATGTTCATCGAGGCTGAAAACGCTCAGCTTTCGATGATCGAGATGGGTATTCAGCATCAACTGATGTTCAGCCAGCCACATCTCTATGAACTCATGACAGGATGGATCGTTGAAGTAGAGACCAATCTCAATGGGTCTGTTCTGTTGCCGACAACTGGCGAGCAGTGGCTCGATCTCTTCACGTCTGCGATCAACAACTTTGTGTCCAATGGAGCTGATGGTTTTTTCACTCTTCATGAAGCGCAGTTTAAAGCTTATCTGTTACACAGGAGTGAAAGCGGGCTGAAATGGAGATCAGAAACACAGACACTCTTTCGGATGAAAAGGTGTTCCGGTTGGCATATTTTATGAAGCAGAGAGCCTTTGACCCGCCTACTTCAGTGACAGGGGGCTATGAGATTGAGCGCAATCAGTGAGTTGGGCTGATTGGTCAGGAGTCAATCGAAAACGGCAGGCGTATCAGCCTACCGTTCTCAAAAATCTTCGTTGTAAAGCGACAAATTCGGAATTTGGTGCTTACCAGCGACCGCCGCCGCCACCACCAGAGTTGCGACGAGGCTTTTCCTGGGCTTCATTAATTCTCAAACTACGGCCTTGAAAATCTTTTCCATTCAGCTCGGTAATGGCGCGCTCGGCATCAGCCTGGCCCATTTCAACAAAAGCAAAACCACGGGAACGACGGGTTTCCCGGTCAAGGATCAGATTAGCAGATTGCACCTCACCGATATCGGAAAACAGTTCCCGGATATCATCTTCTGTGGCAGACCAGGCCAGGTTGCCAACATACAATTTAGTCATCGATTTACATTCCTAAACAGATAAATTGATCTTGTTCAGGGTCTGACGGTCCCATGTGTAAACCTGCCAGACAGACCTTGAACGCTAAAGCACTGGCGTTTCGCCTCGCTTGTTAGCTTGGAAACGAAGGATGCCGATTCTCGACCTGAAGATAAATCAAATGAGGAGCGGATATGGGTCTGTTTCTTTGCCTATACGGAATGATACCCATGTAAATAATAATATGCCAATGCTTTCACTTAGAATATTGCCTGTAGACATCACAGCTTACAAAAGTTTGAGGTTGTTGATTTAACTTTACCGTCAAGAAAATGTAATAAAGTGTAAAAAAGTAAATTAAAACAGTATGTTATCAGTATTCTCGGGATATTCGCCAGTTTTACAATAAATGGAAATTAGAGTAAGAAATTTGTGGTTTTCCTATGCTGCAGCGCGTAAAGATTGAGTAAGATAATAGTCATGAAAAAAATATCCTTCTCTATTCTCATGCTTATGTTTTACCAAAGCGGTGTTTGGACGGCAGAAATGTCTACTGTACTGCTGGAGCTGAGTGAACGTTGGGCGATTCTGAAGTTTGATACGACACAGGATCAGCGTCGCGAACCGCTGCTGGCGCTTGCAGCAGAGATGGAGAAAGTAGTCAACGAGCAACCGGAAAATCCGGCAGCACTGATCTGGCATGCTGTGGTTCTGTCAACCCTGGCCAAAGACAGCAGCAACATGTCCGGTCTTGGACTCGCGAAACAGGCAAAAAGTCTGCTTGAACAGGCGGAATCAATAGATCCGACGGTTCTTGATGGTACTTTATATACTGTGCTGGGGAGCCTCTACCACCAGGTACCAGGATATCCCTTGGGGTTCGGTGACGCTGAGAAAGCCGAGCAGCATCTGCTCAAGGCTCTGGATGTGAATCCGGACAATATCGATGCGAACTTCTATTACGCTGAGTTCCTGCTTCATGAAAAGCGTTTTCAGCCTGCAATCACAGCATTTGAAAAGGTTTTGACTTTGCCCATCCGAGCGAATAATCGGGTCGCCGATGCCGGACTTAAAAGAGCGGCTGAAGCAGCGCTTTCAACAGCCAAAAAACAGCTACAGTTAAAGTATGACAATCAACCGGGGTTTCCACACTCGTTTTGAATCTTTTCGCTAGGGTCTGTTAACAGGCCCTAGCATTGCAGGCAGAGAACTCGAAAAATCAAGTGCGTACTTGATAAGTTAGAAAGATTGAATCAGGACTTGTTTGATGCGAATCGTATTGGCAGAAGATGATCGTCATCTGGGGGAGGGGCTGAGTATGGGGCTGAGAGAATTGGGCCACACAGTCGATTGGTTGGTTGATGGCTCAGCGACAGAACAAGCCTTGTTGAATGAGAATATCGATGCTCTGATTCTGGATCTTGGACTGCCTACTCAGGATGGCCTGGATATATTAAAAAATTTACGCAGCAGAGGCAGTAATGTACCGGTATTGGTACTAACCGCTCGTGACACGCTTGATGACCGGATCCAGGGATTGGACCTGGGGGCCGATGATTACGTTGTGAAACCGTTCGATTTGCTTGAGGTCGATGCCAGGTTACGCGCCATCTGCCGCCGGCGGGAAGGGCGTGCTGCACCAGTAATCAAGTATGCCGGAATTACCATGGATCCCGCATCCCGCAGTTTGCATAAGGATGGAGTAGAGGTCATATTGGGCGCGAATGAGTTCTCCATTTTGGAAACCCTGATATCCCATCCGGGACGAATCATGTCCAAACAGGCTCTGGAAGAATCGCTCTATGGGTGGGATGAGGGTGTGGAGAGTAATGCCATTGAAGTGTATATCCACCATCTTCGCAAAAAGCTGGGAAAGACGTTGATCAAGACCGTGCGCGGCGTTGGCTACATGATCCCTAAGCAGAGTCAATCCGATTAGGACATGTCAATTCATGACTATTCAATCAATTCGCCGACGCCTTTTAGCCAGTCTGATAACCACAATCATCTTCCTATGGCTGATCACCGCGCTGTTCGTCTACCAGGTCGCCTCTCATGAAGTCGAGGAGATCTACGACGCTACCCTGGCTCAGGAATCAAGAATCCTCGCCACTTTGATGATCCATGAGATTGAAGAGGATGAGGAGGTCAAGGAGACTCTGCAGAAACTGGTTGCTGAAGCTGGTGAAGATGTCGCGACTCGGTCTTCGAAGTTCATGGAGATCTTGCGCGAATTTCAATCACATGAGAGTGAAAGCGAAAAGGATTATTTGACTTTGGTGCCCAGAGATCTGGTGGAGGGGCACCGATATGAATCGAAAATCGCGTTTTTGATAAAAGGGGTTAATGGAAAAACCTATTTACGTTCAAATCTACCTGCATCATTCAACGATTTTAAGATTGGTTACAACAATTTTGTTGTTGAGGATAAAGCGTGGAGGATGTTTGGACTAAAGGAGTCGAGCGGCCAGTTCAATGTTCTCGTGGGCGAGTTACTCTCTGTCAGAGAGGAGATCGAATCGGAAATAGTCTTTAACAGCTTATGGCCAATTATTATTGCACTACCACTACTTGGCTTCATTATCTGGATGATGGTTGGCAACGGCCTGAAACCACTGAGTACGATTGCAGACAAAGTCGAGAACAGGGATCCTAATTCACTCGACCCGATATCCACTGAGGATGTACCGAGTGAAGTGGTACCCATGGTGGAGTCGTTGAATCATCTGTTTCTCAAAGTTCACTCTGCGTTGGAAAATGAGCGAAGATTTACCGCCGATGCGGCCCATGAACTGAGAACGCCCTTGGCCGCCTTGAAGACATTGGCTCAAGCCAAATCTCTCTCAACAGAACAGGCACACAAAGGGTTTCTTGATCAGGTGATTCGTGGGGTGGATCGGGCCACGCACCTGCTCGAACAGTTGTTGACTCTGGCCAGAATGGATAGTCAATCTTTCGATGAGTCCCATACTCATCAGGTGGATCTTCAGCAGGAGGCGATCAATGTCATCGCTGCCATAGCTGGTTTGGCATTGGAGAAGGATATTGAGATCTCTTACGATGGCCCGAATGATATGGTGGTCGTACCCGGGTTTTCACCCGCCATACAGATTTTACTGAGAAATATTATCGACAATGCGATCCGCTATACGCCCAATAACGGCGAAGTCACCGTTAAACTGGTAGAGCAGGACTCCGGTGCAAGGCTGGAAGTACATGATACAGGGCCTGGGATCCCCGAATCTCAACAACAGGGTCTGTATCAGCGTTTTCGGCGAGGTGAGGATACCAAAATCCAGGGTAGTGGTTTGGGGTTGGCAATTGTTAAAAGAATTATCGATCTTCATCATGCAACCATTGAGATGGAAAACAGAGAAAACCATGGTGGATTGACTGTCTCTGTGAATTTCCCTGGCGCCCTAACCCACTGAGCTGGATCCAGAAGCAACTACTTGTGACCGCAGGAAGCCTTGACCTGTTCCAGCAGCCTTTCAAGATAGTTCATTCTTTTGATTGAGAGATTAACCTTATCCGCCAGTTCGGTATCCTCCTCAGCGCCATCGAGCAAGTGGAAGGTGTCTTCAAAAAAGAACACAAAAAAACTGTCCAGAAAATGGATATCACGGTTGGTATCCATGACCAGATTGTCGATGCCGAACAGATCGATGACTTTAGGATTATCCGACTTGCGCCAGGCTTGCGCCGCTTTGACGAAACGGGAGAGTTGAATCCGCGATTTCGGATTGGCGCACAACAACTTAATTGCCTCTTCTTCATTCTGCTGATTGGCGATGTTAAACCAAACATTGATTGCCTGGGCCAGCACCAATACACTTGCGCGACCATTGATCTTTGTTACGACGAACAAGGCATCCGGGATAATCTCATCAAGGGTGTCTTTGAGTTGACGATAGTGTCGGGCCAGTAGTTTCGTCTCACTTTCCGAGTAGTCTGTATATGGCCATTTGATAACAAATTCGGTATAGGTTGTCTCGATTTCACCATCGATGAGTTTTTCGTGGCGTTTACTACTACGCCAAACTTCACAATGGCTGCCAATGGTTGAAATGAGGGTTGCCCGGAATCGACTGTGATCGAGACAAGCGATATCCACCACCATCTGATCTGTTTCTTTACCACTGGGATCAGGCATTCAAATAGACCTTGAAATACATAAAAAAACAGAGTTGTCCGCTGCAATCGCTTGAAATGTTGTGAGATTGGATTCGTAATTACAGGCGTTAGGTATCGTGCAGGCAGAGCTGGTGTTGATGTCTGACCTGATTATCCAAACAGGCATGCAAGCTAAGGTGTAGATTGTGTCAGTTGAATGATAATTGCAAGTCGTTGTTATCGTTGGGTTGATTTTTTGACTTGAGTAGAGCTTTCAGGTACCGGCTGATGCGTTTATCCAACCAATACTCTGCTTTGAATGGCAGATTCCCCTGGATAAATCCAACATGCCCACCATTCATGCAGAGTTCCAGGTCAACGCCCGGGCCCAACTGATCAATTGTCGGGACACTGGCTGGAAACATGAATGGATCATCCAGGGCATGGATGATCAGGGTTGGGGTGCTGATGTTTTTCAGTTTTGTGCCTGAACTGCACTTGCTGTAGTAGTCATCCGCATCGTTAAACCCATTCGCCTGAGAGGTAATGTTGTCATCGAACTGATAGATGGTTTGAATGGCGGATAGGTCGACGATGTTGTCGAAACCACGTATCTGGTACTTTTTAACATAGCTTTTTTTTAATTTATCAAGAAGATAGCGCCCATATATCCTGGAGAGCCCCAGCTCCAGGCGAGTCGCAGCCTGGCCAAGATTGAAGGGTACGGAGACAGCGACAGCTGCACCAATTGCACTCTCGTTTCCTGTTTCAGACAGATACTTCAAAAGCAGATTTCCTCCCAGGGAGAATCCGACCACGGCATCCGGAATCTGATTCCTGGAGCGGAGCAGTTCCAGGATCTCTTTGAGATCTTCAGATGCCCCGGAGTGATAACTTCGCCGCAGTCGGTTCGGTTCGTCACTGCAGCCCCGCAGGTGCATGAACAACGTGCTGAATCCAGCTTGATGTAATGCCTGAAGGGTTGGTGTGACATAGTGGGAACTGATGGAGCCTTCCAATCCATGGATCAGCATCACCAGAGGCCCACTGGAGCCTTGATGCCAGGAGAGGTCTATAAAATCTCCATCTCTGAGATCGATTCGTTCGACATGAAAATCGAGCTTCACCCTTGACCTGAAGAGACTTGGCCAAATGGTTTGAAGATGGGGTGACTTGAGCCACCAGGCAGGTTTGAAAGAGCTGTGGGTCACACTGGCCATGAAGCTAAACGCAATCTTTACAGGCAGTGGGGACTCAGTGCTTCAAATCACTGTTTAGCGGATAACTGCTCAAGTCCAGTTTTGTGACCAGCATATGAAGTCGCTCAGCGATGTCGACAGTTTCGACCATTGACTGCTTGTCCTCATGGGGCAAGGGGAGGGCTGTGGTCAGGACATTCACCAGCAGGTCAGTAGGAAGCTGTTTCAGCTGTTCGGTATCTGTCTGCAGGTCATTGGCCAGTAGATAGCGTTCGAGGGTGAGTTCGATCTGTTTTCGCTCTTTGAGCAATGCCGTGGAAGTGGGGTCGTAATCCGATTCAAACCTTGACCAGATAGGGGTTATGAGCCGATAACCACGGGTAGTCTTGAGTTCATCACCGATATCGAAACGACATACGCCGGTAAGAATGATCTCGATTCTGCCATCGGGTGTCTCATTGTAGTAGCTTATTCTGCCGGAGCAGCCGGTGTTGAATACCTTATTTTTACTATATTCCGGTTCTTCCTGAGGTTGTACCATGCCAATCAGGTGATGACTTGCCATCGCATCTTCTATCATGTTGATATATCGGGGCTCGAAGATATTTAGCGGCAGCTGCGCTCCAGGCATCACGATAGCGCCAGCAAGTGGAAAAATCGGGATGGTATCGGGTAACTGCTCGAATTGAGTGATAAATGGATTTGGCATTTCGCTTCCTACTGGCCGTTCAGTATTTATGAGTACAGCTAACTGGCAATTGTTCCTTGGCAATATTACCCCGAATAGACCAGAAACATGACTCATCGCTCTGAATAGACATTATAGTTTGAAGATGACCAATACAGTACTAAGCCGACACTTTGAAAAACCATGTTCAGGGGATTCTTTATGTCCCTAACCGGTTGAATTTCCAAGGCAGACTTGCTTTGACTGAGGATGGTTTTTCAAGGTGCCAAGTTAATAGTCTGCTATATTGATTTGCTAAAGACCATGATTTGAGAGGAATAATGTGGGTTTTTATTAATGGGATATCGGAAGAGTGTTCTGCACGTGAATTGACCAAAATGGTTAAACGTCTGGTAATGCCAGGTTGGTCTTTTTTTACTGAGAAAGCCAACGCGGTGGACATCACCAGGTCGAAGGTACTGAAGTTGAAGTTCAATAAGGCCCAAGAGTGGGAAATTCATGGGCTTGTCTTTGTTGATCCATCTGAATCTGCCCACGAAATGATCGGCAGACTTAATGCGGCCTCAAAGCTGGGCAGGAGGCTGCATGCTCATCCATACATCCACCGGGAATCCTCACGGGACCGGCGAAGGTTGGTGCTCGATTTGGCTAACCGATATCCCGGTGATCGAAGAAGGCAGGACCGGCGGCGGATCAGCCTCGCCAGTCAAGTCGTCGACGCGATCAATTAGTGTTAACAGGCCCTAGGGTAAGCAGACACTGGAATACCTTGATAAAACATTTAACACTTGTTTAGAATTCAGAGCTAAATCAAGATTTATCAAACTCTTATAGTGTGTATTATGGACATCTCACAGGGATGATAAAGGGGGCGATGGAAAAGCCAGCTTGATTTTTCTGCTGCATAATCGTTGTCAGAGGGTTCAGGGGAGATGCCACTGAATCAACAGGTCACCTGTATTGCCGCCCATTGTGGAAACCAGGCGGCCTATGCCGGTAGAGTGATTGTGCAGGATGATAAGCCTTTCAGAGGGTGCATAGGGATGGCAGATGTTGAGTATCGGAACACTCACTATGGAAGAAGAATAACCACCTATCCGACCAGAGAGAGACTTAAAATCATGACTAAGCTAGTCGAAATCGAGGGTATCGGTGCAACCTACGCATCAAAACTGGAAGCGGCTGATATCAAAAGCCTGGAAGCCTTGCTGGAGCAGGGGAGTACCAAGAAAGGGCGTAAGGCACTTGAAGATTCAACCGGAATCAGTGGCAAATTGATTCTCAGATGGGTCAATATGGCCGACCTTTTCAGGGTCAAGGGTATTGGTGAACAGTACTCCGATCTGTTGGAAGCTGCAGGTGTGGATACGGTGCCTGAACTGGCGCAAAGAAAGCCTGAGAATCTGCATTCTAAAATGGTTGAGGTCAATGAAGCAAAGAATCTGGTACGTGCTACTCCCAGTCTCTCCTCAGTTGAGAAATGGGTGGCTGAAGCTAAACAGCTTCCAAGAGTAGTGACCTACTAGTTGATATCAACGCCATAACCATCCATCTGGCATGGTTATGGTGTTGTTGCAGAGAGGACTAACAGGTTGAACGCTGCTGGTTGTCAACAAGCACCCTGTCCATACAGCAAGGCCCTACCTCCGCCTCCCTTCCAATACTAAGAATAATCAAGAGGGTTTCTCAAACTTTTCCTGCCACTGATCATCATAGTATAAACACGACATACTTAGTCGCAGGGTTAATAGTAGGCGAGCCGCCGGTTACGTTATAACCCTCAACGTGACGTATTGAATTACCAGGTTATAAACTGATCAATTCCAAACCATAATAGTTCTGCTCTCGGTTGAGACAAGGCATGCACTACGTATTGATTTTGACACTGCTGCTTCTGCTTCTGCTTGGGCCACAATGGTGGGTCAATCGGACAATGAAAAAGCACAGTCTACAGGATGAAGATAACTTTCCCGGCAATGCTGGTGAATTGGCTAGGCACCTGTTGGATCGGTTTTCCCTGAAGGATGTGCGTGTTGAAAGTACTGATTTGGGAGACCACTACGATCCAGGTGATAAAGCTGTCAGGCTATCTAAGGAGAGAATGAGCGGGAGATCACTGACTGCAATTACAACCGCAGCTCATGAAGTGGGCCATGCGCTGCAGGACGCGGCGAATGAACCGATGTTTCGCTGGCGGACCCGACTGGCTCGGTTCGCACAATTTGCTCAACGCCTGGGTTCATTTCTGCTGTTTCTGGCTCCTGTTGCCTCAGTGATCTCCAGGGCGCCGGCAATCGGGATGATCAGTGCCCTGGCGGCATTTCTGATCATGGGGACCAATGTACTGTTACAGTTACTCACCCTGCCGGTTGAATTGGACGCAAGTTTTAAAAAAGCCATGCCCCTGTTAAAAGATGGCTATCTAACAACGGAACAATACCCAGCGGCAGAAAAAATATTACGGGCGGCAGCCTTTACCTATCTGTCCGCCTCACTCGCTGGTTTATTGAATTTCTGGCAATGGATTCGTGTTCTGCGAAGATAGTCGAGGCAAAAACTGGCGCCTGTCAGGGATTTCTGTTTCAATTTTTCAATAACAGCATGTCGGAGGTGTTAATGATAAAAAAACTTCAAGGATATAAGCCTATAAAGCAGGCTTGGCTGGCTATCTTGCTGATCTCCATACAGTCCTCACTATGGTCACAGGAAGCGATTGATTCGCCACAAGGGAGTGTGATCTCGGAGGAGGTTGAAACGGAAGCACAAATGCTACTGGAATCACAAGGTATCGAAGAGTCTCCTGTGCCCGATGCCTATGTCGCCCGGGCAGTTTTTACCACCGCTGTGATCAACAGAGAGCCTGTGGATCAGGTAGTCAGCCTGGATGAGAGCGCCACGGAAGTCTCTTTTTTTACGGATCTTAGAAATCTCCAGGGTCGTACAATCATTCACAGATGGGAATTTGAAGGGGAAGTGATCAGTGAGGTCAATATTCATGTCGGCGGCCCCCGCTGGCGGGCCTATTCAATCAAGAGTCTCAACCCTGGGGAAGAGGGAAAATGGACAGTTTTCGTAATTGATGAGTCTGGTTGGCCTCTGCATGCCAGTATCTTTCAGCAGCAAGCCACTGACCAGACTGAGAATTAAATCCTGTTATGTTTTGCGGGATACTCAGTTATCAAGGCAACAGAAGATGAGCGATGCAAGATGGTAATTGCTGCGGTGAGTGAGAAAAGAGAGGTATTATCAGATGGATCTGGACAATCCGGGATGGATGCCTATGCCTTAATTGTGGCCATCAGCAGCCGCATCGAGATCCACTGTTTCGGCTTCTGCTTCAAATGCAGGTGATAGGGGAAGCACTTCGTTGGCTGGCTCCGGCTGAACTTCAAATTCTGTAGAAAATGTTTCTGTCGGATCAGAATACTCTGGTTCGGCCGTCGTAGTGCTGACCAGACTACGAGTGAACTCTTCCTCAGCCATCTGACGTAATGTCAGCTCTTTTTCAAGCCTCAGCTCCTCAGAAATGCTCAGCACTCTGGCAACGGGAGCCACTTCCTGAAATCCAGCGCTGTTGATTGATGGGGCTGCCGTACTACTGCTGCTATCTGCGGTTTGCTCTACTACGACCTCCTTGCTCGCCGGGGCTGCAGCGCCATCATTGGGAGAAGTGCTCTGCAGCGCTACCTGACTTGTGTCAGAAGCAAGATCATTCGGGGGTGGAGCAATCATTACTGTGTAAAGGTAGATGCCGCCGATTACGACTACGGCCAACATGATCAAGCTGGCAATAGTGAATGAGGAGGGATTGAAGCCATTTTTGAAGAACATCGGTTCAGCTTCTACCCGAAACGGTGGAATCCTGCTCTCTTTCACCTGCTTCTGTTTCAGGTCGACCTGCTCTTTATCCGGAAACAGGTGCACAGAATCGGTTTTATTCTCTTTGACCGGTTTGTTTTGCTGCGGCGGCTCCGGAGTGGCTGACAGAGCCAATTCAGGCTTGTACAGCTCTTCCAGTAGATCAGTGTCTGTTTTTAATTCCGAATTTGATTCAGTGCTTGGGGTGCTGTTCTGTTTCTCGTCAGTTGTTGGTTGCTGATACTGTTTTTCCCGCAGTTCGTTGACTTCCTGTTGTAGCTGATCAACCTGCATCTTCAGCAGATTGCTGTTATCCCTCAGACTGGTTACCAGCTGATTCGATTTCAGGCTTTCAAGCTCTGCTTTCTCTGCTCGGCTTTTTAAATCGCTGATCTGACTCTCAAGACGCTTATTTTCACCTTCAATCAGTTGGTGAGACTGTCTCAAAGAAGCTGTTCTCTCTTCCTCTTCATCAATCAGTCGCCGATTCTCTCTTTCGGTGGTGTCGGTGCGGTGTGCCAGATCATCATTGGCCTTTTGCACTTCGCTAAACTTGACTTTCAGCTGTTGGAACTGGCTTTCAACCTCAAACAGTTGCCGGCGCAGATGTTCAGCTTCGGCGGACTCATTTTTCCAATGCTTGACATCTTCGATCAGTGATCTGTTTTCAGCGGTCAAATCCTCCAGAGCTCTCTTGTATTCAGAAATCTGTCCTGCCTGAGCTTCGAAATCCTTCGCTTGATTCGTGTACTTGGCTTTGATTTCCGCAACCTGTTCAGCCGCCAACCGGTTGATCTCGGAGGAGCTTTTACTCACTACATGGGGAGAGCTGGGCTGTGTGTTGGATATGACGTTGGATATCTCCATGCTGTCCTGCATGGAGACCGGAGTCAGATTTTCATTACCTTTATCGACAACTTTGTCGCCACCATTCTCAAACGCGGCTTTGAGGCGTCCTTCTGCAAGTTTTACCAGATCCTGTAGGCGAATTCCCGGTTTTATATCCGGTGCTGATATACCAATACTCGCCGTGACGCTTTCATCCGCTTCCCCAAGATAAAACTGTTTTGAGGTGAGATCTTCGAGAATTCTGCGACTCAGGTATTTTGTGCCTATGGCATTCGAGGCGGGACGTAGAATCGAAAAGCACCCCTCTCCGAAATAGCCTAGGGTGTCGTCAGGATGGATATGTTTCTCAATGATCTCTCTCAGCGCCAGCAGGATATGTTCGATTGCCGCTTCGCTATAGTGGTCCAGAATGCTGCTGAATTGATCAACTTTGATCAACGCCAAAGCAAGCTCATTCTTGTTGCGGATCGCAAATGAGAGTTCCCGACTGGCAATCTCCAGAAATTGTGTTTTGTTGGTGGTGTTGTCGAGAAAATCACTCTGTTCTTTGACGTTTTGTTCTTCTATGGAGAGCTCTTGATTAGTCTCTTCGGCTAACTCTTCAACGAATTGCCGGATCAATGTTGGATCAAACGGCTTACTTACCATTCCTGATGCGCCAAGCTTCTCAAGCTCTTCTGCGATACCGTCAGTCGCCTCATTACCGGTAACAACGATGAACGGTAGGTTGGATATTCGTCCAGTTGTAGAATTTCTGATATTGGTTAATAGGTTGCGACCATCTATTTTTGGCATGGAGAGGTCGCTGAAAACCAAATCGATCGATGGCGTTTGGCAGATGACCTGCCACGCCTGCTCCCCATCCTCAACTTCAATGAGTTGACAGGTGTCGTTAAGAATATTCCTCAGCGATACTCGGACAACCCGAGAATCATCTGCAATAAGGACTACCGGCTTATCACCAGTATGTTGAGTAAAGTGGTTGAGTGCCTGTTCTGCCATACCGTCAAAGTCTTGATCGTTAGACATGTTTATTGTTTAGCCTACCCATAAAGTCGTCTCATCGTGCTAAAACTTGAATGAGCAATTGTTAAATATAATTCTGATTAGCACAGTTAACTCCATGAAATAACAGCATTAATACTTTAGTTATGGGTCAGATGGGAAGCGAAAAATGAGAGACAAATCACTAATATTCAAATTAAGTGCGTTTCCAGGTCGGCTAGGATTAGCGCTGCTGCAGCGAAATTGAGTGATTTCGGGTTGGTTGTGGGCCGCAACTCATCAGTGCGTACTATTATCGGCAACAACAACTTTAATTTTTGTGAAAGATTTAAAAAAAATGGCCCGTTTAATTATGCGGTATTCAGACTTGAGAGCCCCATCATGTATCCAGCATGCGGGCTCACTGCGGCTGAAAGTGAACGAATTGGTCGTCGGGTTGATAAATTGTTGATTGTGTGATGCTTGACGCATAGCAACCACTCAACTAGCTTGAAATGATTCGGAAACTGGAGAAATCGGGTTGTCTTGCCGCTATCTTCTGCAGGTGTTTTATAGTTTGGTTTTAGGCTAATCCTAATGGATAGCAGATACACTACTTCGTCTTAAATTTTAATGACTGATCCTGCAATTAAAGTCAACTTTATAATAGTGTTATTAGTATTTGATTTATATAATGATTAGCGATCTGGGTTTTCGCCTGGATATGTGTGCCATGTTGACCTGAGAGAATGGCATAGGGGCTGTAAACACAGGTTTGGTCACTGAATGAGTAGATCTCCAACTAGACAAAATAGGCTGGCAGCAATCGGATGACAAAATCGGTTTTTACACTTGCAGATGGTGAGCGGGTAGATACTGAGACAGAACAGGAGCGTGAGCAGAAGCGGTTTGAATCTGCGACAACCAAGGGTTTTGTCGACTCGGTAAAAGAGGATCTGCTTGCCAACAATATCTATCTGCCAACCTTGCCGGCTTTGGCGCTGGAAGCGCTTATTATTATTAATGATGTGGATAGCTCTGCATCTGATCTGCAAAAAGTCATTTCGCGGGATGCTTCTCTGACCGCCCGGCTGATCCGCTATGCCAACAGTCCTCTCTACCGGGGCATGAACAAGATCGCCACCATCAAGCCTGCAATTACCCGGATCGGTTTTCAGCGTGTGAAAAATGCGGTCTATGCCGTCTCCATGAAAGAGGTATTCCGAACCTCGGTCAAAGAGATTGAGCGACGAATGGATAAGCTCTGGAATCACTCTGTAAAAGTGGGGGCGCATGCCGCGATGTTAGCCAAAGCCCAACCAGGACTGGACCCGGATGTTGCGCTGGTGGCAGGGTTAGTACATGATATCGGGCATATACCTCTATTAATAAAAGCATGTAAATATAAAGAGTTAATAGACAAACCTGAGTTTCTTGATAAGGTCCTGCGTAAGCTGCACCCCCATATAGGTGGGAGTATCTTAAAGTTATGGAAATTCGATGAGAGCATCATCGAGGTGGCAGCCCATCATGAGGATTTTAGCCGGGATCCGGGTGATGATGCGCCAGTCGATTATGTGGATATTGTTCAGGTAGCAAATATTCTGGCCCATGAGGGTACGGATCACTATCTGGCATCGGTGGATCGATCCACCATCAAAGCATTTGCCAGGCTGGAGCACGGTGAAAACAGTGATAACCTGGACGTCGACACCAAAAAAGTCGAGGATGCGATCTTTTAGGGCTTGTTCACACGAATCCAACCCTTGAATCGGTTCACTCCGCTGGTGACTAAGAGCAGGTGATCGCAGCTGGTTAGTCCGCTTCCGTGGATGAATCCTCAGACTATGCCAGGATGTTCACACCTTCCTGACGCAGCATGGTGATGAGACGTATCAGCGGCAGGCCTATCAAGGCATTCGGATCCGTACCTTCCATAGACTCAAACAGGGTGATCCCAAGGCCCTCTGATTTAAAGGAACCGGCACAGTTGTAAGGCTGTTCTTTGAGCAGATAATTTTCGATTTCGGATGGAGTCAATGTTCTGAAATGAACATGAAAGGGCTCACAACAGGTATGCTCCTGCCCGGTTTTACTGTTGTAAAGAGTGAGGCCGGTGTAAAAAGTAACCCGCTTGCCGGAGGCGTTGAGTAACTGTTCAATCGCCTTTTCATGCTTACCGGGTTTACCCAAAATCGCTTCATCCACCGTAGCGACCTGATCCGAGCCGATTATCAGAGCCTCAGGGTGGCTCTCTGCAACCGCCATGGCTTTCAGTTTGGACAGCCTCAGCACGAGCGCTTCTGCTGATTCATTGTTCAGCCTGGTCTCATCCACGTTGGGTGAAGAGGTACTGAATTCCAAACCAAGTCGGCTGAGCAGTTCTCTTCTGAATGGGGAACTGGAGGCTAATACAAGTGGCAAAGGATCAGACTGGGTTACCTGGGTCATACTGGTCCATGGTTTTCGGCAACAAAATTCTACCTATTTTACCAGACAGGGTGGCAATAGAATGAAAAATTCTCGCCATGCAGTCTCGTGAAAGTATAGAATTGATTGATGGGCTTAATACTGAATATATATATTCTAAATAAATGGAGTATTATCTACTTAAAAACAAAGGGTTAGTAGGTATTGTCAGTACACATGTTGCTTGACAACATGTCTTCACCCAACGTAGAAAGACAAAAATAATCACCAAAGAGTAAAAATATCCAATGCCAATTGAAGACTTGTTGCTATCAGGCGTCAACCTGATGCTGCTTGGAATGGGGATAGTTTTCACTTTCCTTCTTGTTCTGGTTTTTACCATGAAGGGGATGTCAAAACTTGCTATGGCCGTGATGGAAAGACAAAGGATCGTTGATACACATGCCAATGCGCCAGTATTGGCCGGCCAGGAACAGGCTGCTATGCGTGGCGACCTGGTTGCCGTAATATCGGCGGCAATTAACCAATATCGTTCGATTCGTCATTGAGTCAGAATTTTTCATATTTTTAACACCTGATACCAGGCTGTTTTATTAACAACGGCGGCTAGCTTATGAGCGAAAAGAAACCACTAGGAATAACAGAAGTTGTGTTGAGAGATGCGCATCAGTCTCTGTTTGCGACCAGAATGCGTATTGACGATATGCTTCCGATTGCAGAAAAGCTGGATAAAGTTGGCTTCTGGTCATTGGAAACCTGGGGCGGGGCAACTTTTGACGCCTGTATCAGGTTCCTTGGTGAAGATCCCTGGGAGCGTATCCGTATCCTGAAATCGGCCATGCCGAATACACCGATGCAGATGCTGTTTCGCGGACAGAACATCCTGGGCTATCGGCATTATGCGGATGATGTTGTTGATAAATTTGTCGAAAGGGCGGCGACTAACGGCGTTGATGTGTTCCGAATTTTCGACGCGATGAATGATCTGCGTAATCTGGAGACAGCGGTTAAAGCGACCTTGAAAGTCGATAAGCATGCACAGGGCACCATGTCCTATACCGTAAGCCCGGTTCACAATATGGATTACTGGCTCGATATGTGTAAAAGCATGGAAGATATGGGCTGCCACTCAATCTGCATCAAGGACATGGCAGGGCTGTTGAATCCCTACACCGGTTATGAGCTGGTCACCCGCCTGAAAGAGAACATTTCGATACCGATTGCAATGCATAGCCATGCAACCACCGGGATGAGTATGGCGACCGCTCTTAAATGCGCCGAAGCGGGTGTTGATATGATGGATGCCTCAATCTCCTCTATGAGTATGACCTATGGCCACTCTGCTACAGAGTCCGTGGTGGCGATTCTTCAGGAGAGCGATCGGGATACCGGATTGGATCTCAACCTGCTGGAGGAGATTGCAGCCTATTTCCGTGAAGTGCGTAAAAAATATGCAAAATTCGAAGGTTCCCTGAAAGGTGTGGACTCGCGGATTCTAGTCGCTCAGGTACCAGGTGGTATGTTGACCAACATGGAGAATCAGCTCAGAGAGCAGGGCGCTACCGACAAGCTTGATGAAGTACTGGAGGAGATTCCCAAAGTACGCAAGGATCTGGGTTATATTCCACTGGTCACCCCAACTTCCCAGATTGTCGGTACCCAAGCGGTTATCAACGTGCTGATGGGTGAACGCTACAAGAGCATTGCCAAAGAGACGGAAGGTGTATTGAAAGGTGAGTATGGTGCAACACCGGCCCCGGTCAATGCAGAGCTGCAGTCCCGGGTCCTGAAAGATGGCGAAGAGGCCATTACCTGCCGTCCAGCCGATCTGATCGATGCCGAGATGGACAAGTTGACCGCGGAATTCCGTGGTCTGGTCGATGAACACGGCATCAAAGTGGCGAAAGATGAAGTCGATGATGTACTCATCTATGCGCTTTTTCCCCAGGTTGGCCTGAAATTTCTCAAAAACAGAGACAATCCGGATGCCTTTGAGCCGGCGCCGGGAACGGAACCACCGGCTGCGAGCGCAGCGCCTGCCGCCGCACCTGCCGCGGCATCGGCTGGCGTGCCCGAAGCCTATCAGGTTGAGGTCAATGGGGTGACCTACAACGTCAAGGTATCCCCCGCGGGTGCGGTTACCGATGTGGCCCCGGCCGCACCGGCGCCTGCCGCAGCCCCAGCGCCAGCGCCAGCTGGTGGTACGGAGATTGCCGCACCATTATCTGGAAATATCCACGCCATCAAGGTGTCCGCTGGCCAGCAGGTAGCTGCTGGTGACGTTGTCATGGTGTTGGAAGCGATGAAGATGGAGACGGAAGTACGTGCCAATTCAGCCGGTACGGTGTCTCAGGTCCTGGTTAAAGAGGGTGATGCCGTACAGGTTGGAACCCCACTGTTGAGTCTTTCCTGATATGGTTGAAATAGGCTTAGAACCGCTATGGCAGTCGACTGGTCTGGCGAATCTGGAGTGGGGCCAGGTCCTGATGATGGGCGTTGGCTGTGCATTGATCTACCTGGCAGTGGTGAAAAAGTTCGAACCGCTACTGCTGTTGCCGATCGGATTCGGTGCCATTCTGAGTAATATCCCGCTGGCTGGAATCGGCGGTAGTGATGGCCTGCTGGGCCTTATCTACAGTGTGGGCATAGAGACCGGCGTGTTTCCGCTGCTGATCTTCATGGGGGTCGGGGCGCTTACCGATTTCGGGGCGTTGATTGCCATGCCATGGACCCTGTTACTGGGAGCCGCCGCTCAGTTCGGTATTTTCGTCACTCTGCTGGGTGCATTGGCGCTGAATTTTGTTCCCGGTTTCGATTTTACCCTGGCGGAAGCTTCAGCGATCGCGATCATCGGTGGTGCGGATGGGCCGACAGCGATTTTTCTCGCGTCCAGGTTGGCACCTGACCTGTTGGGAGCGATCGCGGTGGCGGCCTACTCCTATATGGCACTGGTGCCGATTATCCAGCCGCCAATCATGCGCTTGCTGACAACCGAGGCGGAGCGCAATGTCGAAATGCAGCAGCTGAGGCATGTGAACAAGCTGGAGAAGGTGCTGTTTCCCTTTGCGGTGCTGCTGTTATGTATTATTTTTCTACCCTCCGCAGCCCCACTGATCGGTATGCTGACCTTCGGCAATCTGCTTCGAGAAAGTGGTGTGGTGGAGCGGCTCAGTCATGCGGCGCAGAACGAGATCATCAATATCGTGACGATCTTCCTGGGGCTGGCGGTTGGCTCCAAGCTCTCTGCAGACAAGTTCCTGACCATTGATACCCTGGGTATCCTCACGCTGGGCGCTTTTGCTTTCTGTATCGGTACGGCGGCTGGTGTGATCATGGGTAAAATCATGCATCGGGTGACAGGGGGCAAGGTCAATCCGCTGATCGGTGCAGCCGGGGTTTCCGCCGTGCCCATGGCGGCCCGTGTGGTCAACAAGGTGGGTCTGGAGACCAATCACCACAATTTTCTGCTGATGCACGCGATGGGGCCGAATGTGGCGGGCGTGATCGGTTCGGCGGTCGCTGCCGGTATTCTGCTGGCGATGGTAGGTGGCTAATCCTGTGGTGGGCAGATCCCCACCTCTCACGTCATTTTGACATGAGAGGTGCTCTCATAATATTATCTCGCGCTTATGTCGAAGTGCTTTCCCGATCGATTGGATCCCTGGCGCTTCGCTGATCTCGGAAAAGAGGTCAGCGGAGAGTTGCCTGTTGAGGCTTTTGTGAGGCTCCGAGATTGCCTGATGCAGGCAGATGGCGAGGTCTTGTTCAATTTGAGCTTCAGTCGTGACGAGCGGCGGCATGCAAGGCTTGACGGGAGTGTCCGGACCGAGTTGACACTTGAGTGCCAACGCTGTCTTGGGGCATTGAGATTTCCTGTAGAGAGAAGGTTCTCGGTGGTCTTTGTTCAAGGACTGAATGAAGCTGAGAGGCTGCCTGAAGATCTGGACCCATGTCTGGTAGAAGAGGGTGTGGTGGATTTCAGGGAGCTGATCGAAGATGAGCTTCTTTTGGCACTGCCTCAAGTGCCGATGCACGACACAGATGTTTGTCAGGTGCCTCATGAGTTCGTCTCAGATGAGGAGCTGCAGGTGTCAGAACCTGAGCAACAGGAAAATCCGTTTGCCGTGCTGTCCGCGCTACAAAAGGACAGGCATTAGTTTTAGTTTGTATAAATTTTTTCAGGAGATCAGCCATGGCTGTTCAACAAAACAAAAAGACCCCATCAAAGCGCGGTATGCGCCGTGCACATGATGGTCTGAAGAGTGAGACTCTCTCTATTGATTCAACTTCCGGTGAAACCCACCTGCGTCATCATGTGACTGCGGATGGTTTCTATAAAGGCCGTAAAGTAGTCGATACCAAAGGCGAGTGATTCTCAACTCGTCGGTTCAATGACCTGTTTGGAACCCGTATGGGGCGATGGCCTCTGACGGGTTCTTCTTATTTGGGTGAATCTATCTTCTATGAATAGACCAGTCACAATCTCTCTGGATGCAATGGGCGGAGACATCGGTGCAGATGTCGTGGTGCCAGCTGCTTTAGGATATCTGAGCAAGGATAAGGAGACTGCGCTGATTCTGGTCGGTGACGGAGATACGCTTCAGGAAATGCTTGGAAATCATGGGTTTGGTGACAGACTGCGTATCAAGCACGCATCTGAACTGGTTGCTATGGATGAGCTGCCGTCCAAAGCACTGCGAAACAAAAAAGATTCATCCATGAGAGTGGCTATAGATCTGGTCAAATCCGGGGATGCGGACGCCTGCGTCAGTGCTGGTAATACCGGTGCCTTGATGGCTACCTCCCGATTTGTGCTGAAGATGCTACCGAATATCGATCGTCCTGCAATCATTACGGCATTACCATCCATGACGGGGCAGACATTCATGCTCGATCTGGGTGCGAATGTGGATTGCAGTGCCGGACACCTGTTTCAGTTTGCGGTTATGGGCAGTGAAACTGTCTCTGCGGTAACCGATATCAGCAACCCGAAAATCGGTTTGCTGAATATCGGCCAGGAAGAGATCAAGGGTAATGAGCAGGTGAAAGAGGCTCATGAGCTGTTACACGCCAGTTCACTCAACTATGTAGGCTATGTTGAGGGGGACGATATTTTTCAGGGTGGCACGGATGTCGTCGTTTCCGATGGTTTTGTTGGGAATATCGCCCTGAAGAGCAGTGAAGGGGTTGCCAAGATGATCCAGCATTTCTTGCGGTTGGAATTCAAAAAGAATCTCCTGACCCAATTGGCTGGATTGATCGCATTGCCGGTATTGCGCAGTTTGGCGAAACGCATTGATCATAGACACTACAATGGCGCCAGTCTGTTGGGGCTGCGTGGGATTGTAATCAAAAGCCATGGCGGGGCAGATGAACTTGCTTTTATGAATGCAATCAGCATTGCCCGCAAAGAGGTTTCAAGCGATGTGCCCAGCCGCATTGCGGAACAAGTCAAGGCTCATCTGGATAAAAGGGAAACCGCGTGATCTATTCGCGTATAACCGGTACAGGTGGTTATCTGCCTGAGAAAGTCGTGACCAATCACGACCTTGAAAAGATTGTTGATACGACTGATCAGTGGATCGTAGAGCGTACCGGCATCCGTAAACGTCATATTGCGGAAGAGGGTGAATTTACCTGCGATCTGGCTGAAAAGGCGGCGCGGAATGCCCTCGATATGGCTGGCCTGAAGCCAGAGGAGATCGATCTGATCGTGGTGGCGACAACCACAGCGGATCAAGTCTTTCCAAGCACCGCCTGTCTGCTGCAGGCGCGCCTGGGGATCCGGGGACCTGCGGCGTTTGATGTTCAGGCCGTATGTACCGGCTTTGTCTATGCTCTCGGTGTCGCTGACAAATTCATTCAAACCGGATCGGCTAAAAAAGCGCTGGTTGTCGGTGCTGAGACCATATCGCGGATTCTCGATTGGAACGACCGCAATACCTGTGTGCTGTTTGGTGACGGCGCAGGCGCTGTGGTGATCGAGGCCAGTAATGAGCCGGGCATCATCTCGACCCACCTGCATGCGGATGGCGCCTATGAAAGCCTGCTGCGTGTGCCATCGGGTATCTCACGTGGCTATGACAAGCTTCGCGAGAGTGAGGCTTATATGCAGATGCGAGGCAACGAGGTGTTTAAGGTGGCGGTAACCACACTCGGTCGCATCGTGGATGAGACGTTGGCTGCGAACGGGATGCAAAAATCGGATATCGATTGGTTGATACCACATCAAGCCAATATCCGTATCATTAACGCCACGGCAAGGAAGCTACAGACCCCGATGGAACGGGTAGTGGTTACTGTGGAAGATCACGGTAATACTTCGGCGGCTTCAGTGCCGCTGGCACTGGATGTGGCAGTCAGGGATGGAAGAATAAAACGAGGTGAGACCATTCTCATGGAAGCCTTTGGCGGCGGCTTCACATGGGGTTCGGTACTGGCAAAATTCTAATTCCTGCGAAAGTCGATTATGAGTGATACACAATTCAGCATGGTATTTCCCGGTCAGGGTTCCCAATCTGTTGGTATGTTGAAACAACTGGCGGAAGATTTTGCCGTTGTAACTGAGACCTTCAAAGAAGCATCCGAGGTTCTGGGTTTTGATCTTTGGGATTTGACTCAGAACGGCCCGGCTGAATCGCTGAATCAGACAGAGAATACCCAACCCGCGATGTTGACTGCCGGTGTTGCGGTTTGGCGTGTTTGGCAGCAGCAAGGTGGGCCATCCCCGGATTTGATGGCAGGCCACAGCCTGGGAGAGTATACCGCTCTGATTTGTGGCGGTGCGCTCGGCTTTGAGGACGGGGTGAAACTGGTTGCCCAGCGTGGCAAATTCATGCAGAACGCCGTGCCTGAAGGAAGTGGCAGTATGGCCGCCATTCTTGGTCTCGACGATGAGGTTGTGCGCCAGGTGTGTCAATCCGCAGCGTCGGGCGATGTGGTTGAGGCGGTCAACTTCAATTCCCCTGGTCAGGTGGTTATCGCCGGTAGTAAAAGTGCCGTTGAACGGGCTTGTGAGTTGGCTAAGGAGGCCGGTGCCAAGCGGGCATTGCCCCTGCCAGTGAGTGTGCCGTCCCATTGTGCGCTGATGAAACCTGCAGCAGAGCAGTTGAGTGAACAATTGGCTACAATAAGCCTTTCTGCAGCCGAAATTCCCGTACTTCACAATGTCAATGTGGCAACTGCAGCAGATGGTGACGAGATCCGATCGCTGCTCGCGGCACAGTTGTACAGTCCGGTACGCTGGGTTGAGGCGGTGCAAAAGATGGCTGCTGCCGACAGCTCCAGAATCATCGAAGCCGGGCCAGGCAAAGTGCTGGCAGGGCTGACAAAAAGAATAGACCGGAAACTAACCGGTATGGCGGTATATGACACAAATAGCCTGAATCAGGCTCTGGAGGCTTTGAAATGAGTCTGGAGAATGAAATTGCCCTGGTCACTGGCGCCAGTCGCGGCATCGGTGCAGCGATCGCTGACTGCCTGGCCGCTGCCGGTGCCACGGTGGTGGGTACCGCAACCTCTGAGGGCGGCGCCGAGGCGATCACTGCGCGTCTGAATGAGGCTTCTGCTGTTACGGGATGCGGCATGGTGCTGGATGTGGCAGACCAGGCCTCCATTGATGCACTGATGAGTGGCATTGCTGAAAAATACAGTGCACCGACCATTCTGGTGAACAATGCAGGAATCACCAACGATAATCTGCTGATGCGAATGAAGGATGATGAGTGGGAGCGGGTGATCAACACCAATCTCTCCTCGGTCTACCGTCTCAGCAAGGGTGTGTTGAGAGGTATGATGAAGGCGCGCAAAGGGCGGATCATCAATATCTCCTCAGTCGTTGGCTCGATGGGGAATGCAGGCCAGTCCAATTATGCGGCTGCCAAGGCCGGCATCGATGGGTTTACCCGCTCACTGGCTCGTGAGGTGGGTTCCCGAGGAATTACCGTAAATTCTGTAGCGCCGGGCTTCATCGAAACCGACATGACCAATGAATTGCCAGAGGCTCAAAGGAAGAGTCTGATTGAGAATATTCCGTTGCAGCAGCTGGGATTACCAGATGATATTGCGAACGCCGTTCTGTTTCTTGCCGGTGCATCTGGACGCTATATCACAGGTGAGACCCTGCATGTAAACGGCGGAATGTACATGTCCTAAAGACATTTTCAGATTAAAAACATTATAAGTTAAATAAAGTTTAGCTTATAATTATTTGTTTAGAAAAAGATAATCAATAAATTAGTGACATTAAGCTGAACTAATGATTACGCTTTTCTCAGAACTTTTTTGTTACTACAATACCGCATCGGCCCTATTGGAGGTCGTCGGTTAATTCAGAGGAAATTAATAAAATGAGCGATGTCGTAGAACGAGTTCGAAAAATCGTGGTAGAACAACTGGGCGTTAAAGATGAAGAGGTGACACTTGAAGCTTCTTTTGTCGATGATCTTGGCGCTGACTCTCTCGACACAGTAGAGCTGGTAATGGCCCTTGAAGAGGAATTTGAAACCGAGATTCCAGATGAAGAGGCTGAAAAGATTACAACTGTGCAATTGGCTGTTGATTACATCAACGCACATAGTTGAGCTGTACAGCAGATCTAATTTTTGCAGGCCGTCATGCTCCATCCATTACGGGGCGCGGCCTTTTGTTTTTCAGCAATACCGATGAGATTTGGGGGTAGTCATATATGACTGCAAGAAGGGTTGTCGTAACTGGGCTGGGCATGATAGCTCCAGTTGGACTGGATGTGGCTTCCTCATGGGAGAACATACAGGCTGGTAAGAGTGGGATCCAACCGATCACCCACTTTGATGTCGAATCGTTTTCGACTCAGTTTGGTGGTCCCATCTACGGCTTTGAAGTGACAGACTACATCCCGAAGAAAGAAGCCAAGAAAATGGATAAGTTTATCCATTATGGTGTTGCTGCCGGTATTCAGGCCATTAAAGATTCCGGACTGGAAGTAACCGAAGAGAATGCTGACCGTATCGGTGTGCTGATCGGTTCCGGCATTGGCGGTATCACCGGAATTGAGAATAGCTATCAGTCCTACCTCGATGGTGGACCGCGCAAGATCTCTCCATTCTTCGTACCTTCCAGTATCATCAACATGGTATCGGGCAACCTCTCCATCATGTATGGCTTGAAGGGGCCTAACTACTCGATCGTTTCTGCCTGCAGCAGTGGTGCTCACAGTATTGCCGAGGCTGCCATGATGATTCGCTTCGGTCGTACCGATGTGATGATTGCCGGTGGTGCGGAAATGGCCACTTCTCCGGTTGGTCTGGGTGGATTTGCTGCCGCGCGCGCCCTATCACGGAGAAACGATGATCCTCAGGCGGCGAGCCGCCCCTGGGACAAGGATCGCGATGGTTTTGTACTCAGTGACGGTGCCGGTGTGGTGGTGCTGGAAGAGTACGAGCAGGCCAAGGCCCGTGGTGCAAAAATCTACGCCGAGCTGGTGGGTGTGGGAATGAACTCTGACGCCTTTCATATGACCGCACCTTCGAAAGATGGCTCAGGCGCGGCCCAGTGTATGGAGATGGCGCTCAAGGATGCGGGCATCAACCTGCAAGAGGTTGACTATATCAATGCCCATGGCACCTCCACTCCAGCCGGTGACGTGGCTGAAACCCTGGCGGTCAAACGGGCCTTTGGTGATCATGCCCACAAACTCTGTGTCAGCTCGACCAAGTCGATGACCGGTCACATGCTGGGTGCCGCTGGTGGCGCAGAAGCCGTATTCACCATTCTGGCGCTGCACAACCAGGTGGTGCCTCCGACCATCAACCTGGAGAATCAGGATCCGGAATGTGATCTGGACTACGTACCCAATACAGCCCGGGAGATGAAGCTGGATGTGGTGATCTCCAACTCCTTCGGATTTGGTGGCACCAACGGCACATTGGCCTTCCGCCGAGTCTGATAGCTTCGAAGATCTCTGTTGCTGATTGACGGATTACCAGCAGACCGGATACCCATCACGGATCGTGGTCTGCAATACGGGGATGGTCTGTTTGAGACCATCGCTGTAAAGGATGGTCTTCCCTGTCTCTGGCAACGCCACATGGCGCGGCTGGAAACAGGTGAACAGGCACTGGGCTTCACTCCCACAGATAAGCAGCAGCTCTGGCAGGAAGCTCTCCAGGTCGCTGCCGGACAGGCCTCCGCAGTTCTGAAGATAGTCGTGACCCGGGGCAGTGGTGGTCGAGGCTATCGTCCACCTTCTCCCTCTCATCCGCGGCGTATTCTCTCAATCCACCCCTGGCCCGACTATCCGCCAGAGTGGTATGAAAAGGGAATCGAAATTCGGATCTGCGAGACTCGTTTGTCAAACCAATCCAAACTGGCCGGCATCAAGCATCTCAATCGTCTGGAACAAGTGTTGGCCAGAGCCGAGTGGGATAAGTCTGAGATCGCTGAAGGTCTGATGCTGGATCAGCAGGATCGGGTGATTTGCGGAACCCAGTCCAATCTGTTTTTGCTCAAAGGGGATCAGCTACTGACTCCAAATCTTGCAACGGCTGGTGTTGCCGGTGTTGTGCGAGAACTGGTACTCGAATCGGCGCAACAATTCTCTCTGAAGCCCAGCCTTACTGAGCTCTCCATAGACGATCTGAAACAGGGTGATGCTCTGTTCATGACCAATGCCATCATGGGGCTTTGTCCTGTGGTACGCTTTGAGCAGACGGTCTATGAATTGAAAAAAATCCCGACAGAACTGATGAGGTTCATCGAACGTAGCTCTCTTGCTGCAGGATGAAAAGTTTAACCGGCCCTGAAATGAGTGGAGCATGAACAGACTGCTAGGCATCACAATCTTTGTTTTGAGTCTCCTCATGGCTTGGGGGTGGTTAGAATACGATGATTTTGTCCACAAACCTCTGAATCTGCCACCTTCAGGTATTAACTATCATCTGCAAGCCGGTACCAGCCTGAGAGCGCTGGCTGATGATCTGCAACAAAAAGAGATCATCCAAAAACCGATACTGCTCGAGATATTGGCCCGCTGGAGTGGTCAGGCCGGTCAGCTCAAAGCAGGGGAGTACTATCTGCCTGCCGACACCACACCAACAAAACTGCTGCAAATATTCAGTTCGGCGAGAGTGATCCAGCATTCACTGACCATCATCGAAGGGTGGACGTTCCGGCAATTGATGAGTGCCGTTCGGGCAAATCCGGTTCTGGTCAAAACCCTGGACGAAATGGATGATCAACAGATCATGGCGCGTCTGGGCTATGAAAATGAACACCCAGAAGGGCGTTTCTATCCCGATACCTACCATTTTCCGAGGGGCGCCACGGATGTGGCGTTCCTGCAACGGGCTTACCGGCGAATGCAGAAGACATTGCAGGAGGCCTGGGCAAAGCGGGCCCCAGATCTACCATTGAAAACGTCCTATGAAGCACTGATTCTCGCGTCAATTATCGAGCGGGAGACCGGTTTACCGAATGAGCGGGAGGAGATTGCCGGGGTGTTTGTCAGGCGACTCAAGCGTGGAATGCTGTTACAGACCGATCCGACTGTGATCTACGGCATGGGGGAACGCTACGATGGCAACATTCGCAAGCGGGATTTGACCACCGACACACCTTATAACACCTATACCCGTAAGGGCTTGACGCCCACCCCCATCGCCATGCCAAGCGGTGCAGCAATCGAGGCGGCACTCAATCCAAAGGCGGGTAAGTCACTCTATTTTGTGGCGACTGGTGAGGGTGGCCACTATTTTTCAGAAACGCTGAAAGAGCACAACAATGCAGTCCGAAAGTATCAGTTAAAGCGATGAGCAACAGGTTGAAAGGAAGATTCATTACCGTTGAAGGCGGTGAGGGTGCTGGCAAGAGCAGTAATCTGGATTATATCCGTAATCTGCTCAACTCTGCGGGCAAACAGGTCGTGTTTACCCGTGAACCCGGTGGAACCCCGTTGGGTGAAGCGATCAGGGATCTGCTGCTGGGCCATCAGCATACCGGGATGGCAGACGATACGGAGTTGTTGCTGATGTTCGCGGCGAGGGCTGAGCACCTGCAGCAAAAGATCATACCCGCGCTGCAACAGGGGCAGTGGGTCTTATGCGACCGGTTTACCGATGCCAGCTATGCCTATCAGGGTGCCGGGCGTGGACTTGCCAGTGATCGTATCGCATCTCTTGAGCAATTTGTGCAGGGCGAGCTTCGACCCGATTTAACGCTGTTGTTGGATCTGCCTGTGGAACAGGGGCTGGCCCGGGCCGGAAAAAGATCCGAACCGGATCGTTTCGAGAAACAGGCGATGAGTTTTTTCGAGAAGGTCAGGGCTGGCTATCTGGAGATTGCTGCCAGGGAGCCGCATCGGGTCAAAATTGTTGATGCTTCCAAATCGCTGGAAACCGTACAGCAGCAGATCAATGGTGTCGTGACAGCTTTTCTGGAGCAGAGCGGTGGCTGAGTTGGGCTGCAGCCCCATGCCCTGGCATCAACCACAGTGGCAGCAATTACAACAGTCTCTCAAGCAGGGGCGGTTGTCCCATGCATTACTGCTCTGTGGACCCCCAGGACTCGGTAAACAGCAGTTTGCCCTAAGCTTTGCCCAATCCCTGCTCTGCACGAATCCCAGTGAATCCGGTCAAGCCTGTGGGACCTGTCAGCACTGCCACTTGATCCGGGCCGGAAACCACCCGGATCTACAGTGGATCGGACCGGAGGAGGGGAGTAAGAGTGGCGAGATAAAAATCGATTCAATCCGGGCCCTTACCAGTTCCGCTGCGCTGACTTCCCACTCTGCAAAATATAAGGTCATTGGCATTCAACCGGCCCATCGGATGACAAATGGGGCGGCAAACAGTCTGCTGAAAACCCTGGAAGAGCCCACATCCGGGACGGTCATTCTGTTGTTGACAGATCAACCCGCCAGATTATTACCGACCATTCGAAGTCGTTGTCAATCGGTGCTGTTTCATCCGCCGCAGCGGACTCAGGCCCTGGAGTGGCTCTCCGGTAAAGTAGAGCACGGTGATCCCGCTCTGTTACTGGGGTTGGCAAACGGTGCGCCACTCAAGGCGCTGGCGTTGAGTGACAAATCCCTGCTTGAGAGCCGCAGTGAGATGCTGAATCAGTTTTTGGCCTTGAGCGATCAGCGCCTCGATCCGGTCAAACTGGCCGGTATCTGGCAAAAATTTGACTATAAGCTATTGATTGAGTGGCTTATTGGTTGGGTTATCGACATCCAGAGGCTCAAAGTGTCATCCACTGGGGCAGCGTTGTCTAATCCGGATCGGACTCAAGCTTTGCAGAAGACAGCCGACAAGTTAAACTCAAGGGCGATACAAAGCTATCTGAAGAAACTCTATGCAGTTAGGGCTCTGACTGATAGCAATATCAATCTGCAATTGACATTGGAAAAACTACTTATCGAATGGCAGGCCTGTTCAAGACAGGGTGCCTGAATCAGGTCAGGAAACATATGGCTGGTGGACCAAAACAAGGAATACTCTCGCTAACCATCAAGGATAAAAACGCCTTGTATGCAGCCTATATGCAGTTTGTGGAATTTGGCGGCCTTTTTATACCCACCACCAAACAGTACCGTCTCGGTGATGAAGTCTTTATGCTGCTGACCCTGATGGATGAGGCCGAGCGCCTTCCAGTGGCTGGAAAAATCATCTGGATTACACCGGTCGGCGCCGAGGGTAACCGGGCAGCCGGGATCGGCGTCCAGTTTAGTGACCAGGACGGTGGCGCGGCGCGTAACAAGATTGAGACCTATCTGGCCGGTGCGCTCAAGTCAGATCGGCCTACCCATACCCTCTGAATCCGGCTGATTGCCGCCTCTTTATCGGATCCCCGCAGTAATGACCTTTCATGGATGATGGAGTAGCTATAGAATAGCTGCCCCACAGCCAGAGACTCTACTATGCTTGTTGACTCACATTGCCATCTTGACCGGGTTGCGCTCGATCACTATGCGAATGACTTCAGTCAGTTCGTCACATCAACCCTGGATGGTGGAATCAGCCATATGCTCTGTGTCTCCATCGATTTGGAGTCCTGGCCCTCGATGGTCTCATTGGTCGAATCCTATCCCCAGATCTCCGTGTCGGTTGGTGTCCATCCCAATGACCGTGAGCGGCACGACCCAACTCCGGATGAACTGGTTGAGTTAGCCCAACACCCCAAAGTGGTTGCGATTGGTGAAACCGGTCTCGACTACTTCCATGGCAAAGGCGACTTGGATTGGCAGCGTAATCGTTTTCGACAACATATCGAGGCGGCCAAACAGGCCGAACTGCCACTAATCATTCATACCCGGGATGCCAGAGAGGATACGCTTAGCATCATGCAGTCACAGGGCGCTGATCGGGCTGGTGGCGTTATGCACTGTTTCACTGAAAACTGGTCAATGGCTGAGCAGGCGTTAGAGATGGGTTTCTTTATCTCCTTTTCAGGCATCATCACCTTTAAGAATGCCGCAGATTTGCGTGAAGTGGTGAAGCAGGTGCCCATGCAGCAGCTGCTGATTGAAACAGACTCACCTTATCTTGCGCCTGTACCCTATCGCGGCAAACCAAATCAGCCGATCTATGTTCATCAAGTGGCAGAATGCGTGGCTGAGATCAAAGGTGTGAGCGTAGAGCATGTAGCCGCGCAGACATCAGAAAACTACCACCGTTGCTTTCCTCTGGCAGGTCATTGATCAACATCTCAATTATAATAAATAGGATCATGGAGGATCACAATTTCAGGTACAAATACCCCAAGTCGAGTGTGCCATGTCCAAGCTAAACTTGTTTTTACTTCTGTTTCTGTTGCCATTCAGTCTCTTGGCTGCTCAATCATCAGATGGAGACCCGACCAAAAGGCAGCATAGGCTTGAAAGTCAAACTGATCATCACAGTTTACTATTAGCCCAATCGAAACCGGTGAGCAACAGATCAGTTGAGCGTGACTACGATACTTTCACCTCAACCCGGGGTGGAGTAGAGATTGTATCTTCAGATGGTGAGTTCTCCGCGACCATGGGGGGTAGATTGCTTTTGGATGCCGCTTACTACGATGAAGACAAAAACAGTCTTGGTAATGGTACAGAAATCAGAAGCGCCAGGCTTGATATGGAAGGAAGGATATTTGCTGACATCATCTATGAGTTGAGTGTTGATTTTGCCGATGGGGATGCTGATATGAAAGATGCCTGGTTGGCCTATGATGCCTACCATCCCTGGCGGTTTATCCTGGGGCACTTCAAGGAACCATTCAGCCTGGAAGAGCTAACCAGCCGGAAACACCTCACCTTTATGGAGCGTGCATTACCAAATGCGTTAGTACCAGGCCGGAATATGGGGCTTGGTCTGCAATGGCATGGTGAACAGGTCAGTGTGGCAGCCGGGCTTTTCGGTGATGATTTCAATGACGATTCGGATGACGAGGGTGACGAAGGTTGGGGTGTTTCAACAAGAGCGACCTATGCACCAATCGCCTCTGAACGCTCTGTATTACATTTTGGAGCCTCTGCCGCATATCGAAAACTCGATGATGAAGAGGAGTATCGCGTTGACATTCGGCCTGAATCCCATTTAACCGATGTTCGCTATCTGGATACCGGTAAAATCAAACAGAGCAGAACCTTGACTTTAGTCGGGCTGGAGACCGCCTGGATTTATGGTGAAACTTCATTACAGGCTGAATGGTTGGCATCGAACCTTGAAAGGGATGATGATACGGATATCGAATTCAGTGGTTGGTATGTCCAGGCAAGCTGGTTCCCGACTGGAGAGAGCAGACACTATAAACATCAGCAAGCTCGTTTTGGTCGTGTTAAGCCACTCAGTGAACTGGGTGCACTGGAGCTGGCCTTGAGGTACAGCACACTTGATCTGACTGATCAGGATGTGGAAGGGGGGAGCAGTGATCAGATAACTGTTGGTGTGAACTGGTATTACAAACCTCAGATGCGGTTCATGATGAACTACAGCTTGGTAAAGAATGATCGATATGCGGATGCTGACGGTGATTTGGAAAATGAGGATGAACCTAAAATACTACAACTTCGCGCTCAGGTTGATTTTTAAATCATTTTAACATTCAGCTAATGAGTTTGATATTAGAGTAAGTAGATAACTTATGAAGATCTCACTGTTCTGCCTGTTAATTCTGTTCGTGGTTGCACCAAGCCATGCAGCCACAGATCAAAAGGATACTCTGGTTTTAGGAAAAATCAGCCACAATCCGAAAAAGCACTATCAATATCTCAAACCAATGGCCAAATATGTGATAGATAGAATGGCTGATCTTGGTATTGACAAAATCAAGATTCGTTTGGCAAAAAGTAAGGAGCATCTGGCTGATCTGCTAAAACAAGGGGAGGTGGACTGGGTTACCGAAACACCGATTGCTGCAGCCTATCTGCATGAAGTCGCGGGTGCTGAAATACTCTTGAGAAAGTGGAAAAAGGGTGTGGCGGAATACCATACGGTATTTTTTAGCCTGTCCGGAAATGGAATTGATCACCTGCAGGACTTAAAGGGGAAAGTGATTGCTTTGGAAGATCCGGCATCGACCTCAGCTTTTTATGCACCTGCCAGTGAATTGATTACACAGGGGATGAAACTGGTCAGGCTCAACAGTGCCAGGGATAAACCACCAGCAGACAGTGTGGGATTTGTGTTTTCAAGAGAGGAGATCAATATAGCCACATTGGTGCACAAAGGTGTTGTCGACGCAGGTGCTTTCAGTAGTGATGACTGGATCAAGGAGGATCATCTACCAGTAAAATACCGGAAGGATTTTAAGATATTTCATCGTACACCCGATTTGGTTAGGGCGTTGGAGATCGTCCGGCAGGACCTGGAACCTGAGATCCGCCAACGCTTGACAGAGATACTTCTTGATAGCAACGATAATCCTGCAGCCGCGCATGTTCTGCGGGCCTATCAGAGAACCATGAAATTTGACCGGCTCTCAGAAGATCAAAAAAAGAGTGTGTACAATTTGCGCATCATGATCAAGAGAGTTGATCAAGCGGTCGCATGGTAAAAAAACTTCTACATCGCTACACGATTGCTTTTGGTATGGTGATCATTATTGTGGTGATCGTGCTGGCATTTGTCTTTTTTCTTCAATCGAGCTCTGTATTCTCGCGAATCAACACTTCCAGTGCTGCGACTATGGGTAGTGCACTTCACGCGGAAGCCAACAAGCGGATTCATATGTTGGGTATGATATTGAGTGAGGATCTGGCAAATCCACTTTACGAATACGATATGCTTGGGATGTTTCAGCTTCTGCAAAGCGTATCCAAACTCGATGATATTGAGTATGTCATAGTACTCGATGCCAAAGGTACCATCGTCCATGATGGTACAGAATTGCTGAGTCGCTATGGGGAAACGATAGAGGACACTACCATTCTGCAATGGGTTGAGCGTGAAAACCAAGCCTTGCTTCAACAAAAGATGAAAACTCTGGAATTGGTTTCACCGATTCAGATCGCAGATGAAGTGACGGGCTGGGTTCTCATTGGGCTCTCTCTATCCTCCCAGCTTGACACGATCAAGACCATGTCTAATGACCTTAGCCGGGTTATTGTTCAGTTCGAAAGAGATACTGGCAAGATCGTAATTGTTGTTGCATTGTTTCTGTTACTCATCGGTCTGCTCCTCGCGTTACTGATTGCCAAACGTTTCGTTCAACCCATAAGACAGTTGGCAGATTCAGTCTACCAAGTGGGGCAAGGTGATCATGGTCTACAGATGGCTCATCAAAGAGAGGATGAGTTGGGTCATTTGATCGATGCGTTCAATCGAATGAGTCTGGACCTCTCCAAAACCACTGTCTCACGTCAGTATCTTGAAGACATACTCAACAATATGCATGATGCTTTGACAGTTATATCCCTGCAAGGAAAAGTACTGCTGGTCAATAAGTCTGCAGTTGATATGCTGCAAGATGTGGATGAGGAACTGATAGGCAAGCCTTATTTGGAGCTCATTGCCAGAAAAGAGATTGATCGAGTGGAATCCTGGCTTCATCAGGTAGTCGCGCAGGGATCAGAGCCAATTGATACCGCCTATCGTCTACCAAATGGAGAGCAACTGCCAGTGACACTCTCGGCAGCTTTTTTGCAAAAGAAGGATGGTGATAATCAGATTATCTGTGCTGCGCAGGATATCAGTGAGCGTAAGCGAAGTGAGGCGCGTATTCGTTATCTTGCTCAGTATGACAGTCTGACCAATCTGCCAAATCGACAGTTGTTGAGGGACCGCTTGAAACATGCGATGGAGCAGGCGATCCGCAGTGATTATTTAATCGCGGTGATGTTTATCGATCTGGATAGATTCAAGAAAATCAATGACAGTATCGGGCATCAGGTGGGTGACCGTCTGCTTAAAGAAGCGGCAACCCGATTAAAAAAGCTTCTGAGACTTGGTGATACGGTTGCGCGGGTCGGTGGCGACGAGTTTGTTGTGGTTACTGAGCAGATCAACACGGTGGTCAGTGCATATCATGTGGCAGAATTGATCATTGAAACGCTCAAATCGCCTTTTGAAATTGAGGGAAGAAAACTCTACATCGGTTGCAGTATTGGCATTACATACTATCCTTTCGCCGACGATACTTTGGAAAACCTCATTCAACAATCCGATATGGCCATGTATCATGCGAAGCAGAGTGGCCGGGGACATTACGAGATCTATCATCATAAATTAGGTCTGCAACAGGATAGCTACATACGCTTGGAACACGAGGTTGTTCAGGCAATCAGAAACAACGGATTTCATTTGAACTATCAGCCTCTGGTTACTGTTGAAAATGACCGGTTTACAGGTTTTGAAGCGTTACTGCGCTGGTACCATCCCAGGCAAGGGCTGATAGGTCCACTCGAATTTCTACCCATTTTAGAAAGCACGGGTATGATAAATGAGATGGGTGACTGGGTGCTTGAAACAGCCTGTCGTGAAATCCTGACTTGCCAAAGGTTGACAGATCAATTGATCTCTCTGAATGTGAATGTTTCTATGCACCAATTCAATCAGATCGATTTTCCGGTCAGAGTATCCTCCATCCTTTCGAAGACCGGTTTTAATCCACAATTGTTAAAATTGGAAATTACTGAAAGTTGTCTGGTGGATGATATCGAGTTAAGCCGGAGTACCATTAAAAAGCTTAAAAAACTAGGTATTAAAATCGCAGTAGACGACTTCGGGACCGGTTATTCTGCATTTACCTATCTTAGAGACTTTGAACTTGATTGTTTGAAACTGGATCATAGTTTTATCAAGGATATTCCGAATGATCGCTATGCTGAAGGTATCTGTCGAGCATTGATTACCATGGCGAAAGAGATGGACCTGAGTGTGGTCGCTGAAGGGGTTGAGAATGAAATGCAACTCGAATGGTTGAAGCAGGAGGGTGTGGATGATTATCAAGGCGAACTCTTCAGTGCACCATTGAGTCTCGAGCAGACAGAATCGTTTATAAATATGGGTTGCCAGACTGCGGATCAGTCATCAGGGTCTAGTTGAATTCAAACTCTTCAACAATGAATGCTGACGATTTGGTATGGTCTACGAAGTTTTTTTCGTCTTCCAGTAGTGTCGCGCCAAGTTGTTGACCTTCTGGAGAGCTCATGCCTTCCATCAGAGCTTCTGTTGATTCAAACCAGACTTCGGCAATCCCATCGTATTCAGGTTGCATGTTTCTGGACTCCCTCAGCACTTGATTCAAAGGAGACTCCAGGGTATGGGATTGCACATATTTTTTCGCCCCCATTACAGCAGCGTTGCGCATAAAAAATGGTCCATGTTTGTTCAACCAGTAATCCCTGAACTCTGCTCTACTGGTGTTCGGGTGTCTGGTTAAGCACATTACGAATTTTATCATTGTTCTTCTCTACCTTAACAGTTAAACGGCCAGCGGCTCGCATCGTTTGTTAAAACGATCCGGTTGATGATACCGATACAAAAATCAGTGCCCTTTGTAGAGTTGATCAAGATCCTCTGCATGTTCACTGTAAATCTTGTTTCTACGCAGTTTCAGGGTTGGGGTCATGAAACCATTTTCCACACTCCAAGCTTCATCGATCAATGCCAGCCTGATAATCTTGGCATATCCGGGAAAATTATCCAGGTAACTGTTTACTCGCTCAAGCAGGGCTTTCTCATCAGTCTCAGTCAGGGTTGCAGGGTTGTAGCGGGTCGCATCCTCATGCTCGCTGTTAAGATGAATCAGTGCACTGAGATACGGCTTTCCTTCACCCATTATCAGCACTTGATCAAACAGGCTGTCCATGGAGATGCACATTTCCATATCTGCAGGCGGCACTTTCTCTCCATTCGCGAGCACGATGATCTCTTTCAGTCTTCCTGTAATGAAAATGTGGTCGGATTCAATCTTCGCTTTATCACCGGTGTGGAACCACCCTTGATCATCGATGCACTCATTTGTGGCTGTTCGATTGTTCCAGTAGCCCAGCATTACGTTTGGTGCACGGCATAAAAGTTCATCCCGGTCACTGATCCGGATCTCGATGCCCGGAAACGGGATGCCAACACTCGATGGAATGTTGTCTTCATGGATATTGGCAGAAATGATCGGACTGGTTTCGGTTAGACCGTAGCCTTGCAAAATAGGTACGCCAAGCCCGATGAATACTTTTGCAATTTCGGATGAGAGTGGTGCGCCGCCAGAGACCGCGATGCGCAACCTGCCACCGAGCTTCTGCTGTATCTTTCCTGCAACCAATTTGTTAAGTAACGGCCAAAGTAACATTTTGGCATTCCAGGGTTGTCGACCCTGCTTGTTTTCAAAAACCTGCCAACCGGTCTCTACCGCTAATTTGAAGAGTTTTTGTTTGATGGCTGAATCGGCGGCGAGCTTATCCTGGATCTTGGCGTAGACGCGCTCGAAAATACGCGGCACAGAGACCAGGATGGTTGGCTTGATTATCTGTAAATCCTCACCCAACTCTGCAATGGATCGGGAATAGGCGGTTGTCGCACCAGCGACCATTGCCAGGTAGTAGCCAACCGTCCGTTCAAGGGTGTGAGAGAGTGGCAGAAAAGAGAGAAAGGTATCTGTGGGAAAGATATCGATGATTTTAACGCCACTCTCGATATCCCAAAGAATGTTTCTGTGGCTCAGCATGACCCCTTTGGATCGCCCTGTGGTACCAGAGGTGTAGACGATGGTTGCCAGGTCTTCACTGGCTTGAGCGACTAACTCTAGCTCTGCATCGGTTTCTTCGGGTAGCCACTCATCGATATGCATTAAGCGTGGCTGAAGACCCAGTGGGTCTACCTTCTCCATGGTGAGAATACGATTCAGGCCGGCAAGCTGATTACGGATCTGTTGCAGATCCTGCCATTGTTGATCATTTTCGAGCAGTAGCAGCCTCACCCCGGCATCCTGCAGGATATAACCGATATTTTCCGCCCGGTCATTGGTGTAGAGGGGGACGGTGACCAGACCCAACCCTGAGGCGGCCTGATCGAAGATCACCCACTCCTTGCAGTTTTTCATCATCAGGGCAACCCGGTCACCCGGTTTCAGGGCCTCTTTTTTCAGAGCTGCCTGCCAGAGCGCGACCTGCTGTGCCATCTCATGCCAGGTGCTTTTTTGCCACTGATCACGGTTTGGTTCGTATTGGATGAAGGCAATATCCTCAGGTGTCCGCCTGACCCGTTCCTGAAAAACGCCTGCCAGGGTATCCGCCACATCGAGACCAATGTAATCTGTATTCGGTTTGTTCATATTCAGATTATCGTTGTTATAGGAGTGTTGTCTTTTTGCTTCCGGTTGATGTAAGTTTTCAAACAATAACATTACACACCTCTTAAGTTAGCCCATCCGTCATCAGGATGGAACTGATTACCGTGACGTTTTTCAAGTAACTCGAGTTGATGGCGCTGAGTATCGAGCCCACCGCTGTGAATGGTATGCATCGGACCGCCCCGGAAAGGGGCAAATCCGGTGCCGAAAATCACGCCGGCATCCAAAAGATCCTCATCTTCTATCACCCCTTCACGCAGGCAGGCTACCGACTCATTGAGCAGGCGGAATATCATCCGATCGGTCAGATCTTCCGGTGGTGTATAGCTGCTATTAACCTTATCTCTCCGGATCCGTCCCTTTTCGTAGGCATAGAAACCCTGGCCACTTTTCTTGCCCAGGTGTTGTGCTTCCACCTGTTGCTTGAGTTGATTCGGAATCTCCAGATCGAACAGCGGGGCAAGTTTTTCAGCGACCGCCAAACAGATATCCAGGCCAACCGCGTCGGCCAGCTCAACCGGTCCCATCGGCATCCCGAATTCCACTGCGGCCTGGTCGATTACCGGTGCGGGCACCCCTTCGTCGATCAACTTCATCGCTTCAAGCAGATAGGGCATTAGAATGCGGTTGACCAGAAAACCAGGGCTGCTCTTTACCGGCAGCGGCAGACGATCGATGCAGCGGACAAATGCGGCGCCTTTGTGAATCAGCTCAGCATTCGTCTGCTCGCCATGGACAACCTCAACCAGCTGCATCTTGGCCACCGGATTGAAGAAATGCAGGCCGATCAGGCGGCCAGGATTATCAAGCACCTCACTGATGGTTTCCAGAGGAATACTGGAGGTATTGGTGGCCAGCAGGGCATCCGGCTGCATCTGTGACTCAAGTTGCTTGAACAGTTGCTGCTTTGCTTCGATATCCTCAAAGATCGCCTCGATTGCCACATCAGCTTTGGCGATACCGTAACCTTTTGGGTCCGGCATCAAGCGGTCCATAGCGGCGTTTACCAGACGGGGTTTACGCAATTTTCGACTGAACAGGCTATGGGCTCTAGAGATGGCGCGGGTGAGAAACTTGGCTTCCCGGTCCTGCAGGGTTACCTGCATGCCTTTCAGGGCACACCAGGCAGCGATATCGCCACCCATGATGCCACCACCCACCACATGCACATGGCGAGGATGGAAGTCCTGTTTACCTCCCAGGGATTTCAAGCGCTCCTGCAGAAAGAAGACCCGGATCAGGTTTTGTGCCGTACTGCCGACCACAAGACGGCTCACTTCACTCGCCTCACTGCGATACATGGCACCAGGGTCACCGCCATGCTTTTGCCAATGATCGATCAGTGCAAACGGGGCGGGATAGTGTTTGCTGTTGGCATGCTTGGCGGTTTCACGCCTTAGTAGAGGTGCGGCAATCATCCGTCCGGGCAGTGTATTGGCCAGACGGTTGAGGATTTTTTGCGGACGAGGTTTTGGTGCTTTACGGATCAGTTGTAATGCCAGGGCTTTGATCTGCCTCTGCGGGGCAATCTGATCAACCAATCCCATTTTTTTCGCCTGTTGGGCACTGACACTACGTCCACTCAACATCATCTGCATTGCCGGTAGGGCACCGATACGACGGATCGATCGGACACTGCCGCCATATCCGGGGAAAATCCCCAAGCGGACTTCCGGGAAGGCTAGCCGGGTGGATGGATCATCCTGTGCAACACGGATGTTGCAACTGAGCGCCAACTCCAATCCACCCCCCAGGCAGAAGCCATGAATCAGCGCCAGGGTTGGAAAGTCGAGACTCTCGATTCGGGCAAACAGCTCATGTACGCCGTGGATGTGCTCTTCCGCCTCACGCTGACGCATACCGCTGCGAAAACTGTTGACGTCAGCACCGGCAATGAAGCCGGAGGATTTGTCAGAGATGAAGATCAGACCTTTGGGTTGCAGCACTTCCAGTTCGTCCAAACATTCCGCCAACTCGGCGAAGGCCTCTTGAGATAGAATGTTGACCGGGCTGCCGGCATGATCGAAGTGTAACCAGCAGATGCCATGTTCATCGGTTTGCGGATGCCAGTGCTTACTCATTTCGCCACCTCCAGCAACATGGCGCCACCCTGGCCGCCACCAATGCATAGACTTGCCATACCCCGGGTTGCACCTCTTTGTTCAAGGGTCTTGAGCAGATGGAGTACCAGTCGGGCGCCACTCGCGCCAACCGGATGGCCGATACTGATCGCACCACCATCCACGTTCAACCGCTCCTCTGGAATCGCTGACAGGGGTTGCTCCACCCCCACTTCCTGTTGCATGTAGCCGTGATCCTGCCAGGCTGCCTGACAGGCCAAAACCTGGGCGGCGAAGGCTTCATTGATCTCCCAGTAATCGATCGCCTCCCCATCCATCTGCTGACGCTGTAGCAGACTGCCCATGGCATGTACCGGACCCAACCCCATCTGGGTTGGATCGAGAGCGGACCATTGGGAGTCGACCACCCGACCGAGGATCGGCAGATTGTGTTTTTCCACAGCCTCTTCCGATGCCAGCAGTAACATGGCCGCACCATCGGTGATCTGGGCACTGTTGCCGGCAGTCACCTGTCCCACCGGTCGATCAAACGCCGGTTTGAGGGTGGCCAGTTTTTCAACTGTGCTGTCCCGTCGCAGGCCGTCATCCGTTTCAAAAAGATCACCATTGTTGCTGTAGATGGGTTCGATCTCATCGAGACGCCCTGCATCGTTCGCCTCGGCAACTCTTTGATGGCTGCGTACGGCAAAATTGTCCATAGCCGCACGGTCGATTTGAAATCGCCAGGCCAGTTTCTCCGCTGTCTGACCCATGGTGAGTCCAGCCAGCGGGTCGGTCAGGCCGCGTAGCAGGGCAATCACCAGTTGCAAATGTTGAGGGCGCAATGCAGCGAGCTGTCTGCTTTTGGCACCAAAGCTTTTCGCTCTGTTCCAATCTGCCAGCCAGGCGACCATGGTCTGATTGAGCAGTATCGGATGGTGGCTCATCGATTCGGTACCGCCGGCGAGCACCAGGTCGGCCCGGCCTGTGGCGATATCCAGAGCGGCACTGTCGATCGCCTGCATACCGGATGCACAATTACGTTGAACGGTCCAGGCTGGCACCTTGTCCCCGCAGCCAAGCCGGAGTGCGATGATTCGCGCAATATTGGCCTCATCAGGGCCCGGTGCGATACACCCGACAATCACCTCATCCAGCTGCGTCGCCGCGAAGGACTGTCTGGTGAGCAGGGGGCGAGCGGCTGAAACAGCCAAATCCGAGGCACGGAAGGGGCCCGGTTTACCTCGAGCTTTGAGAAACGGCGTTCGACTACCATCTACCACGAAGACGTTTCTTGGTACATATGTGTCCATGACCATGGTGGTTCCTCACTGCAACTGTTATCAGGGTATATGCAGCTCCAGAACAACCGTTCAGGCTGCACCCAATTTATTGATTGTTGATACCTTCGACTGCTGTTTCCCGGAGCTTACGCCGCTCGGCATTAACCGTTCAAAGGCATTCACTTCGATAACTTGGCTACGCAAGCGTTCAGCTTCTGCCAGCAGACTCTTATCAGATTCACTCAGGATTCCCAGTTTGATTGCTTCCTTGATCATTTCAGGCAGCTCACGTGTGTGCAGTTGTCCCGCCCGTTTGGCCCGCTTCAGGGTCTTTTCCAGGGGGATTGCTTTTGCAACTACATGCATCGCCTGTTCAAGCTGACCAATACGTTGCTGGGGATCGTCATCGGTGAAAACCCCATGGGTCAGGCGGTCACGTACTTCACCGGGGGAGAGCAGGGCACGGGCTACCTGGTGGTCCAAACGGTCTGTGGGTTTATGGAATGGTAGACCGGTTGGGAATATCAAGACCCGCATTACCCAGGCCAAAGGCCTCACAGGCATGTTGCGTAACAGTCCTCTCAAGGCATGCTGTATACGATAGAGTGAATCATCCAGCGCCCACTGCATCAGCGGCACATCCTCTGGTTTTTCGCCCTCTTCAACAAAACGCTTCAGGCAGGCGCTGGCAATGTAGAGGTTACTCAGAATATCGCCCAGCCGAGCCGACAAGCGTTCTTTGCGCTTCAAAGAGCCACCCAGGGTCATCAGTGCCAGGTCCGTGGTCAGCGCAAATGATGCGGACATCCAGTTGAGTCGTTGGAAGTAACGGCGCATCGGGCCGCCTTTCGGACTCTCGGACAGACGTCCGTGGGTAAGGCCGAGCCAGAGGGTCCTGGCAAAATTGGTGACAACAAAACCGATGTGACCGAACAGTGCGCTGTCGAACTGTATCAGTCCGGCCTGCTGATCAGGATTCTCCGCCGCCTCAAACTCCTTGAGTACAAATGGATGGGCGCGGATTGCACCCTGTCCAAAAATGATCATACTGCGGGTGAGAATATTGGCGCCTTCCACGGTGATGCCGATGGGGATCGCCTGATAGGCACGCCCAAACAGATTGTCGGGTCCAAGACAGATACCACTGCCACCCTGGATATCCATGGCGTCATTGATCACCTGACGATAGCGCTCGGTCAGGTGGTATTTTACGATCGCTGAGATCACGGATGGGGTCTCTCCGCTATCCAGGGCACTCAGTGTCAGTTTGCGTGCGGCATCCATTTGGTAGGTGAGTCCGCCGATTCTGGCCAGTGCCTCCTCGACCCCTTCGAAATGACCGATTGGCTGGTTGAACTGGCTCCGAACTGCCGCATAGGCTCCGGTATAACGGCTGGCTGTCTTTCCTGCACCGGTAGAGAGTGCGGGCAGGGAGATACCCCGGCCTTCAGAGAGTGAATCCATCAACATCCGCCAGCCCTGTCCAGCTCCGTCAGCACCACCCATCACCCAATCGATGGGTATGAAAACATCCCGACCATAGATCGGACCGTTCTGGAAAGGGATATCCAAAGGCATATGCCGTTTACCGATCTTGATCCCGGCTGTCTCTCTCGGTACCAGGGCAACGGTAATGCCGGGTAATGGATCATCACTCAGCAGGCGTTCCGGGTCTTCCAGTTTGAACGCCAGGCCGATCAGCGTCGCAATGGGCGCTAGCGTGATGTAACGCTTTTCAAAATTGAGGCGAATACCCAGTACCTCTTTGCCCTGAAAGTTTCCATAGGTGACTACGCCGCTATCAGGAATGGCCCCCGCATCGCTGCCTGCTTTAGGGCTGGTGAGTGCGAAGCAGGGTATCTCTTCCCCAGTCGCAAGTTTATGCAGATAGCGATCCTTCTGCTCCTGGGTGCCATACTGCAACAGCAGCTTGGCAGGCCCCAGGGAGTTAGGCACCATGATGGTGACAGCCGCGGTGATACTGCGGCTGGCAACCTTCATCACGACTTGAGAATGGGCATAGGCAGAGAAACCCAATCCCCCATAACTCTCTGGAATGATCATGCCGAACATTCCGGATGTCTTGATGAACTCCCAGATGCGTGGTGACAGATCTTTTTCTTCATGGGTAATCTGCCAGTCATCGAGCATCTTGCAGAGCTCATCAACCGGCCCGTCAAGAAAGGCCTGTTCCCGCTCACTCAGTTGGCAGGCTGGTTGATGAATGAGCTCCTGCCAGTTGGGTTGACCGGAAAAGAGCGCACCGTCCCACCAAACATTACCGGCATTCAGGGCCTCTTTTTCTGTTTGTGATATGGCTGGCATGACACTGCGAAAGGCACTGAGCAGGGGGTTGCTGATCCACTGCCTGCGCTGTTCAGGCATCAGATAGAAAATCAGAGCAACCGTATAAGGCAGGCCAACCAGCAGGGATCCGATCGGTGTGACCAGCCCGGCCAAATTCAGGGCAATCAGAAGCACCGGTGGGGTGATGATCCAGACAATGGCCCGCGCCGAACCATAGGCCAGCCCCCAGAAAGTCATTAATAAGAGTATGAGTCCTAGAAGTGTCATCGGTCAGCCTCCCTTAATGGTGGTGTTAGGAACGGAGGGCGTGTTGTCATCAATGGGTTCAGCTTTTTCTTTATTCTTTTTGGCGAATGAGAATACAGTGCGCTCATCGATACGGCTCACTGTTTCACCTCGGGTTGCGGCCACAAAGGCCCGTTCGTCGTCGTTGTAGAGAATGTCATCGTCACACCAGGGTAAGCGGCGGTAGACACCCAGATCATCAAGCCCCAGAAATGGATATTTAATAATGTCGAAATAGGGGGAGTAGTCGAAATCTTTCGGTGTGAAGAGTCTGGGATTGCGCTTGAAGAAGCGCAGACTGCCGTCATCGTCACGATCAATGAATGGCAGGATCGGAAAATTTACCCGATTGAAGGCCGATGCGAGCATGGAGGAGCAGACAGTTCGGGTCGGCATACCTGCATTGTGTTCGAACAGACTGGAGCGCCAACGTCTCGGCAAAAAACCCCAGGGAAAGAAAAAACGCGCCAGGTCCAGCAGATGACGGACATCGTAATCCGTGCCAATGTGCTTAATGGAATGAGCCACCACCTTGTGGGCATCTTCCGGCTCCAGCCCGGATGGACGACAGATCCGTAGGTGGTCGCGGCGATATTTGGAGACAGGTGCAATGATGGTGCCCTCACCGAGCAGGGCCTCGACCATCAGCTGTTCACTCAGATCACCCTTGTAGGCCATCCTGACCCGCTGCTGCAGATCGGGATCCCGGATATCGTAGATTCTACCGATGTAGAGGGCAGAGTGGGTCCAGGTGCTCTGGGTGATGGTCTTGATGACATTGCTGACACGACTGCGGCCCTCGACCAGCAACACATCGCTGGGCCGAAGTTCATAAGTGAGCCGGTTAAAATCACACAAAGGGGAAGAGGAGGGCGGACCCTCTTTGGTCAGCCACTCAGCGATCCATTGCATCATCCTCTGCCCGATTCTGCGCATACTAAAACCCAGTAAAACAGTATGTATTAGTTTTAGTATAGACCTTTATCGGAGGGGGCGAGTTTCATTGAGTTTTGCAAGAGCACTCAATATGAGCACTAACTAGTTTACGATCAGATGCTTGTGGCTGTTTTGTAATAAGTGACTGAGGTCGATTGTTAAAGATTTTTTACCAATTCTCATCAAGTAGTAAGTTAGACCGTCCATCGATACCGAGCGTTACATTAAAAACTGGAACGAACACCAAACGAGATCAGCATCGGTAATTGGTAGATTGGATCGCGATCACTGTAATCAGCATTATATTCGTAACCGCTGACATTCTTCTTGCCATAGGCATTGATCAGTTCGACATAGGCCGCGGTGTTATCACTGAAACGGCGGCTCAAGCGTAGATCCAGGCGGTGGTAGTTCGGCATACGCTCAGAATTGATATCACCATAGACCGGTCTGTAACGATCATCTCTCATAGTGTCTTCTGTTGAGCCGATGATGGGTGTATAGGGTGCGCCGGAGTGGTACCACCACTTGGCACCTAGTTCCCATTTACTGTTGATATGGTAATTACCAACCAGGGTGACTGCGACAGGCTGATCGTATTCAAATGGAAAACTCTCTCCTGTCGCCGTATCGGTACGTTCTGCTTTGGAGAGCGCCAGCGAGAGCCAGCCCGACCAGCGATCAGTGCGTGTTTTACGTAGAAACAGCTCCACACCGGCGGCCTTGCCTTCTCCGGAGTTGTTGTAGCGCGTCACTGGATCACTACTGACCAGATTGTCGATATCCTTGTAGTAGAGCTCTGACTTCCACTCCCATCCATCGGCACCGAGATATTCTATACCCGTCACATAGTGAGTAGCATCGAAATGACTCAATTGGGGATTTCCGAATACCTTCTCTACTTGAATCAGGCTCGGCATTTGATGATATCGACCGAAGCCGGCACTGTATGTCCATCCATCGTGTTGGGAAATCTCAATGCGCAGGCGTGGTTCGACAAAAGTCTCATCCAGGTAGTCTTCATGCTTCCCGGAGAGGCCTGCTGTGATGGCAAGCTTTTGATTGGGATACCAGTTCTCTTCGATGTAGAGTTGCTCGGAGGTTACTTCAACCTGGGCATCGCTGTTGCGCTGATCAGCATCGGTGTAGCTGCAATCCACATCGAATTCAGTGCAGCCGGTGTCGCGAAAACTGAGTTCGTAATCAACTTTAAAACGGGAAACCTCTCCGCCAACGGCGATAAGGTGTTCACTGCCCAAGGCCTGAGTCCATCGCCCTTTTGCAAACCAGGTATTCGTCTCCACTTGCCAGTCACCCGCCGCGGCCGCTTGAGCGCGGGTTTTGCTACTCATATGCCCGGTAGCGAGCGTGGTTTCCCGAATCCCTGGAGAGGACTCCCAGACAATACCTTGGCTATGGTATGCCGTATCATTGCTGTGGGTGCCGACCAGGACCGGCTCCTTTTGGGCTGTATCACTGTCGGAATCGAGGGTTATTTCCATCTCATCGCTGGCACCGGTCGCTTGCACTCTGAGGCGACTGCCGTTGTGCATTCGCCAGAGGTATTTCCCCTGATAGTCTGTGTAGCGTGGAAATTGAACGAATTCGATATCATCGTCATTGTCTTCCACAATATCCTCTATAATCAGATCCATATAACTCATTCGGCCGGCCAGATAAAATGAGTGTCCAGCACTCAGCGGTCCTTCGAACAACACACCGCCCTGAAGCACACTGACATCTATGGTAGTGGTGAACTCGTCATTACGGGGGTCACGTAACCGGGTATCGATCACCGCACCTGTGCCACCATTATATTCAGCGCCATAGGCTGCCGGGTAGTAATCGAAGCTCTCTACCACTTGAGCGTTGAATACGCTAACGGTACCCCCTGCATGGAACAGGTAACCAGCAGGAAGGAAATCGACAAAGTAACTGTTATCTTCCGGGCGGGAACCGCGAATCGCCGGGTCGGCACTGGTATCATCATTGACTGTCACCCCTGGCAGAGCTTGTATGGCGCGCAATGGGTCACTGCCGCTACCGGGTATTCCATCCATGGTTTTTCTGTCGATGTGGTAACCGAGAGGGGGTGCAGTCTCTAGACTGGAAGGCTCCTGATCTGGCGTAACGGTAATCTGTTCCAACTGTTCACGCTCCTCAGCGATTGCACCTCCGACGCTGATTGTGAGGGCGTGCAGTAAGCATCCCCTGGCGATAAATTCCTTGATGACGGTGTGATTCATGGCTGTTCCTTCGCTGACATATCGCGGTTGCATCTTTTGCAGATGAAGCTATCTCCAATGCTCAATGGGAACTGCTGCGGATATGCAGATGGTGATACTTTCATCCCTCGGCTTGTCGTAGCCATCTATGCCCAGATCTACCTGCCATCATAGATGCGTCAGTGTGTAACACTCCATAGGTGCTGTGTAACGGATTGTACGCGCAGGGAGAATCCAGTGACTTACAGAACCTCCAATGAGGTTAACTCAATGTCAGGTGCCGCGAGGCCACTAGCCGTGGATTTTGTTGTTGAGCCGAGTCTTGACGATTTAATCTGGTCTTACGCCGCCACTCCACCATATCCGGCAAGCCCCTTCATCCGAAACCATACAGGGTCCAACAGGATTTCGTGGTACACAGGCAGTACCGTAGAGTTTGCACTGATTGGGATACTTTTTGCCCAATACCACCTGAGCACAATCGCAACCGGCCGGCATCTCTCCAGCCCGTTTGCGGTCGGCTTTGTCATACTCGGGATAGCGGAGTCTGGCATCCCATTGGGCGTAGTCGGCGTGCAGTGCAAAACCTGATCGGGGTATGGTGCCGATGCCCCGCCAATTGGCATCGACAACCTCCAGGGCTGTACTCAAATGTGCTCTGGCGCTGAGGTTTCCCTCGGGTTTCACAAGTTGCGCATAGCAGTTGTCGAGAAAACGCCGATCTTCCAGAGCTTGGCGGCAGACCGAGTAGGTTGCCGCCAGCAGGCTATCACTGGTGAATCCTGCGATAGCGGCCGGTAGCTGATGCTTGTCGACGACAAATTGCCACTCTTCAGGTCCCATCACTGTGGCGACATGTCCTGGAGCGACCAGTGCATCGAAGCCGGGGGTATCGGAATCCAGCAGCATGGAGACCGCTGGCCAGGTCAGGCGACCGGAGAGCAGGATCGAGAGATTGTCCGGAATACCCTCTACCAGGAGGGAGGCAACTGGTGCGGTGGTCGTCTCAAATCCTGCTGCAAAGAAGACGAATGCCCGATTCGGTTCAGATTTGGCCAGTTTCAGCGCCTCGATTGGTGAAGCGATTGGGCGGATATCGGCGCCGGCTGCGTGGGCCTGATCGAGAGAGCGGGGCTCCTGTTTACTGACATTCACAGGGACCCGCAACATATCGCCAAACGCAAGCAGAGTGATCTCTTCATTCAGGGCCAGTTGTATCGCCTGATAGATATCCTCTTCCGGGCAGACACAAACCGGACAACCCGGGCCCGGGATAAGTTCGATCTGCGGGGGCAGGGCGCCGCGCAGCCCCGCCTGTGTGATGGAACGTTCGTGTCCCCCACAGACATTCATGATTCTGAATCGATCAGATAAAGGAAGCTGGTGAAGCTGTGTCAGCCACTCTTTTGCGGTCAGAGACATATTTGGATCGACCCTGCGACTTCAGAGTGATGCGGTTGCCGGTTCTGTTGTGTTTTCCTTTGCCTGGCTTAGCTGCGCTTCCAGCCAGCTGAGCCACTCATCCATGCCCTGATCTGATTTTGCTGAAACCAGCGTGATCGGGTTTTTATAAGCGAGTTGCTGCAGTGCCTGGCCGGCGTTGTCCGGATCGAAATCATCCAACAGGGGGAGCAGGTCCGATTTGGTAATCAGCACATGGTCCGCTGCACGGAAGATCACCGGGTACTTGGCCGGTTTGTCATCCCCTTCGGTTACCGATAGCAGGGTGACATTGAGATGTTGTCCCAGATCGAAACTTGCCGGACAGACCAGATTTCCCACGTTTTCAATAAACAGCAGGTCCAGCTGATCCAGAGGGGTCTGATGCAAGGCCTGGTGGATCATGTGAGCGTCCAGATGGCAGGCGGTACCGGTGGTTATCTGTATCGCGGGTACGCCTTTGTTTCTGATCCTTTGGGCATCGTTTTCTGTCTCCAGGTCCCCCTCGATGACACCGATTTTGTAGCGGCCGCTGAGGTGGTCGATGGTGCGCTCCAGAAGACGGGTCTTGCCACTGCCCGGGGATGACATCAGATTGATCGCCAGCACACCATGTCTTTCGAAGTGCTCCCTGTTGTGTGCCGCCTGATGGTCGTTTTCGCTCAGCAGATTCTCCAAGACCTCGATAGCTACATGGTCATCGGAGGTATGGGCATGCTTGCCACCTTCTTCGATCAGATGACGGTTGCCATGGGTAACATTACATCCACAGGTGTCACACATTTTACAGCTACTCCCAAATTAGTTTTTAGTGAGTTCAACACTGGCCAACAACAGTTCGTCACCACTGATCAGGCGGGTGCGATAGTCTCCACACTTGGCACAAAGCAGGCGATTGGCCTGGGCGTCGGAATCATAACCACATTGTAGACAATGAACTCTGACCGGCTGGGTCTCTGTCACCAGTTCCGCCGACTCGGCTTTGGTTCCGCATCTGGCTATGGTGAAGGCCTGTTGCAACAATTCAGGAACCACCCCGGAGAGTGGTCCGATCTGAATGATGATCCGTTCTACCAAGATTGCTTGTTCGCGCTGGGCGATCTCTTCCACTTGTCTTAGCATGGATTGACAAACCGACAGCTCATGCATCAGCTTGTGGGTCCATTTTGGTTAACATCTCATCATAGATTTCCCAGGCGGATTGTGCCTCCTGAGGGGAGACCTTCTGGATTGCATAGCCGACATGCACCACCACGAAATCATCCGCAGCCAGCTCCTCATGCTGCAACATGAACAGGCTGACCTCCCTTTCAACCCCTTTGGCTTCACAGCGTGCCGTGAAGCCATCAATCTCTTTTATCTGCATGGGTATGCCAAGACACATGATGTAACCTGCCTGGTGAGGTGATTTAAGTCGCCTGTCTGGGCCTGTTCAGAGGTCCAAAGGGAACTGAATGATTTATCTTGGCTCAACCTGGCATCTTGATCATCCGGGGGGCAGCCAAGATAACAGTGAAACGGGCGTGACATATCACTCCAAGTTCCCTTAAAGTTATTCTCGCAGGGAGTCAGGTGTCGCTTCAAGGTAGAATGTTGATCAAGCACAATAACTCGGTGGATTTCAGGGCTGAGAGTATGAAGATAGAAAGTGTTTTAATCCTGGGCATTGGAAATACCCTGCTCAGTGATGAGGGTATTGGTATCCATCTGGTGACCGCCATGCAACAGAAAACCGGGGATATTCCCGGAGTTACCTTTATGGATGGGGGTACTCTGAGTTTCACTCTGGCCGAACCCATTGCCAATGCGGATGGGTTGATCGTGGTGGACGCGGCACGTATGAAACAGCCCCCCGGCACGCTTCAGGTGTTTCACAACGAAGAGATGGATCGCTACCTGAGTGGCAACCGCTCAAGTGTTCATGAAGTCAGTCTGGGCGATTTACTGGACATTGCTCGTTTGTCGGAAACCCTGCCTGCCCAGCGCTACCTGGTGGGCATTGAACCGAAGGAGCTGGATTGGGGGGAGTCCCTGAGTGATGTGGTTGCACCTTCCGTTGAGCAGGGCATCGAAGCGATAATTTCCATACTGACTGAATGGGGAATAAACTCATAACAGGATTTTATTTAATCTATTCATAATTAACTAATGCTAAATAGTTCTTTAATGGTGCATTGATGATCCAGATCAGCACCTGTATCAGAAATTAGTGATATTCTTTCTGATAAGCATATAGTTAGGGCTTTCCTGATGCCGCGACTCCAGGACATCGCTGTAAAAGTAGAGTCTCCCGATGGCACTCAGAACAGCCATGGGAACGCACTCCCCATCCTGCATGAAATCCACCACGCCCTGCAGCGCTTCTCCAGCGAAGGTGAATACTGTTGCATCGATTTACGTTCACTGCCGTTTGGCCCTGGTGATGAAGAGCAACTGTTGCAACTGCTGGGCCGGGGTGAGATTCACGTGACAATGGATGCCCTGGGTGAAAGCACCATCTGGGAGACGGCATTTTCCGGAGTCTGGATCGTCGATCACCGAAATGCAGAAGGCGAACGTGTCGCTTTACAGATAGAGATCGGTTCTGTCCCAAAAATTGTATTCTCACAGCAGGAAGATATTGTTGATGCCATAGATCGGCTAGAGGCAAAGTTAAAAGAGCATTAAGTCCGCATCTTGATCGAAGCGGTAGGAGTTGTGATGGCTGATGATCTAAAAAAACTCTCTATGACACTGGGCGAAAGCCTACGTCAACAAGGGGTCTCAAGGCGGGGTTTTCTGAAGTATTGTGCCGCCACCGCATCGATGATGGCGCTGCCGCCCACCATGGTTCCTGCGATTGCGCAGGCCCTGGAGAAGGCAAAGCGCCCATCGGTTATCTGGCTTTCCTTTCAGGAGTGTACCGGGTGTACCGAGTCACTGACCCGCAGTCACTCCCCAAGTGTGGAAAACCTGATTTTCGATCATATCTCATTGGATTATCACCATACCTTGCAGGTTGCTTCAGGTGATGCCGCGGAAGCGGCCAGAGAAGCGGCCATGCATGAGAATGAAGGTAAATACATCGTGGTTGTCGATGGCTCAATACCATTGGCCAACCCGGGCTATTCGGCGATTGCCGGCATCAGTAATCTGCAGATGCTTGAAGAGACCGTGGCCGGCGCAGCGGCCGTAGTTGCGGTAGGTAGTTGTGCGGCATTCGGCGGTCTGCCTCATGCCAATCCCAATCCCACTGGTGCGGTCTCTGTTGGTGAGATCGTCAAGGACAAACCGGTTGTCAATGTATCCGGTTGTCCACCTATCCCTACGGTAATTACCGGTGTACTGGCCCACTTCCTGACCTTTGGTTCACTACCTGAACTGGATGCTCTGGGACGCCCGATGGTCTTCTTCGGACAGAGCATTCATGATCGATGTTATCGACGGCCATTCTATGACAAAGGGCTGTTCGCTGAGACATTCGACGATGAAGGGGCGCGTAAGGGTTGGTGTCTGTTCAGACTGGGTTGCAAAGGTCCAATGACCTATAACGCCTGTGCCACAGCAAAATGGAATCAGGGTACAAGCTGGCCGGTTGAATCCGGTCATGGCTGTCTGGGATGTTCTGAGCCCGACTTTTGGGATGCCGGTGGTTTTTATAACGCACTCTCCATTCCCGATAGCGATCTCACCAGAAAGACTGGCTATGTTGTGGGTGCCGGTGTCGCACTGGGCGCCGCTGCTGGAGCGCTCAATCGCAGTACCCGGGCGAAAGCGGCGGCACAACATGAAACCGTTACCATTGACGACTTGGATAAGAAATCATGAGCACATCAATTGATTTTCTTTTATGGGTAAGAGGACCAGGGTTCGATATTGCTTTGTTCATCTTTGTTGTTGGGGTTTTGATACGTCTGCTTGAGGTTTTGATCCTCGGGCGCAAAGCCGATTATTCAGAGCCTCGTGGCGCTGAGCTGGGAGCCGGGCTGTTGACCCTGGTAACCCGTACCGCACCGGAAGGGGGCAGCTTCAAACGCTCGCCGTTTACCGTAGTGGGAGGGTATATCTGGCACAGTGGATTTCTGATCAGTCTGTTTCTGTTCGTACCGCACATCGAATTGATCGATTCGGTACTTGGTATCCGCTGGCCCGGTATTGCCAGTAACCTGGTTGATGCAATCGCTGCTGTGACCATTGTGACCCTGGTAGCGATGTTGTTCAGTCGTCTGACCCATCCGGTGAAACGTTTTCTCAGCGGCCCGGAAGATTATCTGACCTGGGTGGTCACATTTCTACCGATGCTTACCGGATATCTTGCCTACCATCGCATGATTGACCCCTATCCATTGGTACTGGGTCTGCACATACTCAGCGTTGAGTTATTGATGGTGCTGTTTCCCTTTACCAAGCTTATGCATGCCTTCACCTTTATTATCGCCCGTTGGTACAACGGGGCTATGGCAGGTCGCAGAGGAGTTCAGTCATGAGTGAGGCAACCTTAGAAAGAGGCATGAACGCCTTTCGCGAACAGATGAATGCACCCGTGGCGTCGTTCTTCTCCAGCTGTGTGAATTGCGGTATGTGTGCCGAAGCCTGTCTCTTCTATACCGAGACCGATGATCCCAAATATACGCCGATTCATAAGCTGGAACCTTTACGCCGGGTATGGGAGCAGGAGTACACCCTGTGGGGTCGCCTGAAATCGATGCTGGGTCTGAGCAAGCCTGTAACCAACGAACTGTTGGAGGAGTGGGAGACCCTCATCTATGACGGTTGCACCCTGTGTGGCCGTTGCTCCATGGTCTGTCCGGTGGGTAATGATATCAGCTATATGATCCGCCGTGCCCGGGAAGGTTTTGTGGCGGCGGGTTATGCTCCGGAAGGTATCAAAGGGGCGAGCCGACGGGCGGTGACCATCGGTAGCCCAATGGGGGTCAAGTTTCCAGCCTTGGCGGCACAGATCAAACATGTGGAGGCGGACAGCGGTCTGACCATCCCAGTGGATGTGGAAGGCGCTGATTACATGGCGTTGTTGTCCTCCATGGAGATCATGAACTTTCCTGAGTATCTGGAGGCCCTTGCGCGGATCTTCAAACAGGCCGGGGTTACCTGGACGATCAGCTCGGAGGCATTTGAGGCAACCAACTCAGGTATTCAGATCGGATCTTCCGATATCGCCCGTGAGTTGGTGAATCGTGTCGTGGTGGCGGCAGAGAAGCTGAAGGTCAAATATGTGATCAGTCCGGAATGCGGACACGCCTACACGGCGATCCGTTGGGAGGGACCCAACCTGATCGGGCGGCCCTATGATTTCAAAGTTGTGCATATCCTGGAACTGCTCGATGAATTACGTTCCACAGGGCGTTTGAAGACAGAGGGTACTGAAGATGACCGTCTGACCTTCCACGATCCCTGCCAGATTGTACGTAAAGGTGGTGTACTGGAACCGCCGCGCAACCTGCTGAAACTGGTTGCAACGAACTTTGTTGATATGAACGACAGCCGTGAAATGAACTGGTGTTGCGGCGGTGGCGGCGGAGTCAGTGCCAATGAACGGGCCGAAGAGTTGCGGATAAAAGCATTCAAACGCAAGAAGACCCAACTCGATGAACTCAATGTGGAGACTTTGGTGACCGCCTGTGCCAACTGTCGCCTGATCATCGAAGAGGGTTTGGAAGAGTATCGCATGGAGATGCCGGTCGTCGGTTTAACCGAGATGATTGCAGAGCATCTGGTTGAAGATGAAAAGTAACTCTGAAACCTTAGCGCCATTCCTAATGATAGGAGACGAGACAAAATGAGTGACAGAATCGTCGTTGATCCCATCACCAGAATCGAAGGCCATCTGCGGATTGAAGCACAGATGGATGGCGATCAGATCAGCAGTGCTTATTCATCAGGCACCATGGTTCGCGGCATAGAGATCATCCTCAAGGGACGGGATCCCCGTGATGCCTGGGCCTTTGCACAGCGGATATGCGGTGTCTGCACCCTGGTGCATGGTATCGCCTCGGTCCGATCGGTTGAGGATGCCTTGAATTATCAGATTCCGCAGAATGCCCAGCTGATCCGCAATCTAATGATCGGCGCTCAGTATATTCATGACCATGTGATGCACTTTTATCATCTGCATGCCTTGGATTGGGTGGACGTGGTTTCCGCCCTGTCGGCTGATCCGGGCAAGACGGCTGAACTTGCGCAATCTTTGAGTAACTGGCCAAAAGCCTCTCCCGGTTACTTCTCCGATGTGAAAAAGAAACTCAAAGGCTTTGTTGAAGCCGGGCAGTTGGGTATTTTCGCCAAAGCCTATTGGGGACATTCGGTTTATAAGCTTCCCCCCGAGGCGAACCTTATGGCGGTGGCTCACTATCTTGAGGCGCTGAGTTGGCAAAGGGATGTGGTGAAGTTACATGCCATCTTTGGGGGCAAAAATCCACATCCCAATTTTCTGGTGGGTGGGGTTGCTTCTGCGATCGATCTCAACTCCGATTCTGCGATCAATACCAAGAAGCTCTCTCAGGTGCAGGATGTGATCACCAAGATGCGTGAATTCACCGATCAGGTCTATGTGCCCGATACTCTCGCGGTGGCCAGTTTCTACAAGGACTGGGGTGAGCGTGGCGAAGGTCTGGGCAACTTCCTTTGCTGTGGAGATCTGCCGGGAACCTCGATGGATGATCCGGACAGCTTCTTCTTCCCCAGCGGAGTAATTCTGGATCGGGATCTCTCCACTATTCATCCACTCGATCTGAACAGTGCCGATGAGATTCAGGAGCACATTTCCCACTCCTGGTATGACTACTCTGGTGGTAAGGATCAGGGTTTGCACCCCTATGATGGTGAGACAAACCTCAACTACACAGGTCCGGAGCTGCCTTACAAACACCTTAATGTCGAAGAGTCCTACTCCTGGTTGAAGGCACCCAGATGGAAGGGCAAAGCGGTCGAAGTTGGACCGCTGGCCCGGGTGCTGATGCTGTATGCCAATGGTCATGAGCAGACCAAAGAGCTGGTCGGTATGACCTTGAGCAAACTGGATCTGCCCACCAGGGCACTCTTCTCCACACTTGGACGTACCGCGGCCAGAACCCTGGAGACCAAGATTCTCGCCGATGCCATGCAGGGCTGGTATGACCAGCTGGTGGCCAACATCAAGGCAGGCGATACCAAGACCTTTAATGAAGCGCTGTGGGATCCTTCCACCTGGCCAAGTGAATGCCGAGGTGTGGGTTTCATGGAGGCCCCAAGGGGCGCTTTGGGTCACTGGATCGTGATCGAGGATGGCAAGATTGCCAACTATCAGGCGGTGGTACCCAGTACCTGGAATGCGGGGCCCCGGGATCCCAGCGGTCAACCCGGTGCCTACGAGGCCGCTCTGCAGGACAATCACCAGTTGGCCGATGCCAAGCAACCGGTGGAGATTCTCAGAACCATCCACAGCTTCGACCCCTGCATCGCCTGCGCCGTCCACCTCTCTGATGAAGAGGGCGAGGAGATGCTGCAACTGAAGGTTACCTGATTCAATCTCAACAAGTGGTGGGGCAATGCCCCACCCATCAACTTACCCAGATTTTAAACCCTGACATTTAGGGCCTATTGGATTAGTGTTAACAGGCCCTAATTTAAGTCCAATCCTGGCTTGGCGTAGTAAATTTAGCCTCCCTTCTACATTCAATACCTATCAGCAGTTTCTGGTCCATTTGGACCAGCTTTGTCCGGTCTGAAAAATTATTTCGCCATTTTCAGCTTGATTTCATTTTCTTCAGCCATGCTTAGCCACATTCAGGTTATAGAGAGACTGTGAGGATGAGTAAAAAGCGAATGATAAAGGTTTGGGATCCCTTTGTACGACTTTTCCATTGGTCACTGGTGGGAGCTTTTGCCATCTGCTGGATGACGGAGGATGAGTGGATGGATCTGCATGTGTATGCCGGTTACACGGTGGCTGTACTGCTGTTGATCCGTATTGTCTGGGGGGTTATTGGAACACGCTATGCCAGATTCAGCGATTTCGTGAAATCTCCCGGCAAGGTGATGGCATACCTGAAGGATCTGCTCAGTTTCAAGGCAAAACGCTTTATCGGTCACAATCCTGCCGGCGGCGCAATGATTGTGATGTTGATGTTCGGTCTGCTGTTAACGGTACTGACGGGCATGCTGGCTTATGGTGCAGAGGGACTAGGACCCTTGGCTGAACCTCTGTTTTCCAACAGGCCCTATGGCGGTGAATTGTACGAGGAGATACATGAGGTGTTTGCCAATACGACACTGTTGTTGATTGCGGTCCATTTGACAGGGGTATTGGTCGGATCCCTGCTACATCAGGAAAATCTTGTGCGATCGATGATAACAGGCACAAAGCGAGGGTAAGCTAATGAAATTCAACCTTAAAGCTGTGCTACTGCTGACTTGCCTTCCAGTAGCAGTTCATGCTGGGGCACTGGACGAGCGATTTGCCAGCTATCAGGAGAAGGGTGTCGATTCATTCGATCCGGAAAATGGTCAGGCTATCTGGCAACAACAGGTCAGGCATGCAAAAAGTGGTAAAGCCCGCTCGTGTAGTGATTGTCATGGGGATGATTTAAGCGAGCCTGGAAAACATGTTAAGACAGGTAAATCCATTCAGCCAATGGCCCGGTCTGTCAATCCACAGCGTCTGACTGATGGTAAAAAGATTGAAAAGTGGTTCAAGCGGAACTGCAAATGGACCTGGGGCAGGCGATGTACCGCCCAGGAAAAGAGTGACCTATTGAGTTTTCTGCAGCAGCTATAAATGGAGCCTGGCAATGAAAAAGATCTGCTTACTATTGATTTTGATTTTATCGCTCATATTCGGTATTGGTGTGGTGTTTGCCGATCGGGATGAAGCTGTATATGAAAAGGAGCCTGGATTTCTAACTCGTTGGTTCCGTTCAGATACTATGCTGGCCGATAAAAAGGGAACCCAACAATATCAGGAGGAGTGCGGGAGTTGTCATTTCCCCTATCAGCCTGGCTTTCTGCCTGGCGCTTCCTGGCGTTTGGTTATGGCAGGACTCGATGACCATTTTGGCGAAAATGCGGAATTATCGGACTATGAAGCAGAATACATTTTGAATTACCTCACACAAAATGCTGCAGAGAATGTCAGGGGAGAAATCTCCCAAAAAGTTCTTTGGTCAATTCGCACAAAGCAGCCGCCAATGCGCATCACGGAAACTGATTTCTTCAAGCATGAACATGACGAGATCTCTCCCAGGATACTGCATCGCAATGGAGAAAAAATTCAGTTCAGTAATTGTGACAGCTGCCATGTTCGGGCACTTCAGGGGTCATTCGATGACGATGATATTAAAATACCAGGTTATGGTCGTTGGGATGACTGAATGATGTTTTATAGGGCAAATATGGTGCTTTTATTGGTGGTTTTGTTCACTGCCTCTCTGCTATATGCCGATGGAGATGTGGGCTATCAGGAGGCACGGCGCCTTACGCAAAGTGGAAAGATCGTGCCATTGACAGATTTGTTGAGGAAGATTCAGGCAGAAAGGCCAGGCCGGGTGATCGAAGTGGAATTGGAACGGCATGGCCAGACATTTCTTTATGAAATTGAGATACTCGATGAGCAGGGTATGGTATGGGAATACAAACTCGATGCGGTAAACGGAGAGCTTCTGGAACTTGAGCTGGAGGATTGAGGGATGCGATTGCTGTTGGTTGAGGACGATAATTTACTCTCAGCATCGCTCAAACAGGATCTCGAGCGGCAGGGGTTTGCGGTGGATCTGGCAACTCAGGGTGTTGAGGCGGAGTACCTGGGTGATGAGATGGAATACGATCTGGTTGTTTTGGATCTTGGATTACCCAAACGATCCGGCCTTGATGTGTTAAAAAACTGGCGCTCAAGAGGGAATGATATTCCGGTGATCATCCTTACTGCCCGCGATGCCTGGCATGAACGGGTGGCTGGATTCAAAGCGGGTGCGGATGACTATCTGGGTAAGCCGTTCCATGTTGAGGAACTGGTTGTACGTCTGCAGGCCCTGGCGCGACGATCTAACGAAATGGTAGGCCGCAGCCTTAAAGCCGGCGGTGTTGAGCTGGATGAGGAGAAGCAGCAGCTGATTCTTCCTGATCAGCAACGACTGGATCTCACCGGTACAGAGTTTAGATTGATGAGATTTTTTATTCTCAATCAAGGGAGAATTCTATCCAAAACCCGGCTTACAGAGCATGTCTACGAGCAGGATTTCGACCGCGACAGCAATCTGATTGAGGTGTATATCAGCCGATTGCGTGAAAAGCTCGGAAAGCAGGCAATCGAAACCCGGCGTGGTCAGGGATACATCTATGTCGGTCTTGAATCCTAAATCCATCGAGCGGCGATTGCAGATTGGCCTGACGCTCAGTCTGGCTCTGTTGATGGGGTTGTTGTGGATATTCGGTGCGGGTTCGCTTGAAAAACTCACAGAGGATTTCATCACCTCAAGGCTTGAGCATGATGCTGAATCGATACTCGGGGCAGTCGCAACAGAACCCCGATTAGCCGTTGAAGAGGCCTACATCAATCAAATTTACCACCGACCGTTTTCGGGTCACTACTTTCTCATTGTCAGTGACTCCGGATCAGAGTTGACTTCCCGTTCATTGTGGGATTATAAGCTTCGTCTTCCCAGTATGAAGCCAGGTGAAAGCAAACGACTCTATCGCCAGGGACCCGATGGGCAACAGCTACTTGTCTGGTTGACCGGCTATCGAAAAAAAAACCAGAATCTGACCATAGCGGTTGCCGAGGATCTCTTACCGATCAACCGGCAACGTCAGACCTTCCTATGGAATTTTGCCCTGTTGTCGATCGTGGGGTTGATGGTTTTGTTGATTATTCAGAGCCTGGTGGTAAGACTGGCTTTCCGTCGTCTTGAACCCTTACGTGAGGATCTACGAAACCTCTCCTCTGGGTGCGAAAAGCCGTTGAATGAAGATGTGCCCAACGAGATGCTGCCGTTGGTCAAAGAGGTAAACCACTTACTGCAACTGCTCTCACAGCGAAACCAAAGAACCCGTAATGCACTTGGAAACCTGGCTCATGCGCTAAAAGGACCGCTCAATCTGTTAACCGGATACTTCGACAGACAGTTGCGGCATCGATACGGTGAACAAGATAATCAGGCCAGCCAGCAGGTGGAGCGTATACGCCTGCTGATCGATAGGGAACTGAAAAGAGCACGGCTCAGCGGCGAACGGAGCATCAATCAGAAATTCAGTGCAAAAGTGGATTTACCAGACCTACTGGATGTACTGCGAAAGATTTATCAGGGGCGTAATCTGAATATTCAGGCAGTATCGAAGCCTGAGTGTCCGCCATTCGGAGATCGAGAAGATATACTCGAACTGCTGGGAAATCTATTGGATAATGCCTGTAAATGGGCAGCGGGAAATGTAGTTTGTCAGATTGTTTGTGCTGACAATCTGACGATTGTGGTTGAGGATGATGGAGTAGGACTGGATGTGTCAGATTTACAAAGTCTGCTGCAGCGGGGCAGCCGACTGGATGAAGCCACCGAGGGGCACGGTTTAGGTCTGGCAATCGTCCACGAGGTGGTACAACTTTACCAGGGAGAGATCAATTTTGACCGCTCCCCCCAGTATGGTGGACTCAGGGTAAAGGTCGTTTTGAAACATCTGTAACAGCAAGGAGGCTGTGGACATGAGCAATCGATTGGCAGCAATTCACATCAAGCCAGGGCCATCACGACAATTGATGATTTGGCATCGTAGTCTGTCTGCCATGACATTTCTGGCGATAATCACTGCGCCGATTGAAGTGGCACTCAAAACTCTCCTCTTGATGATACTTTTTTTACTGACTAGGCTGCCGGTTTCCAGGAAATTTAGCCCTGAACACGTAGCAAAAGCGGAAATCAAGAGTAACGGCTGGTCGAAAATTGTTCTGGCAGGCGGGGAGAAATATTCAGCAAGGCTACGTACCGATAGCCTGGTAACGCCCTGGCTGATCTTATTGCGCTTTAGTCTCCGGGAGCGCTGGCGCCATCCAGTGATGGTTCTGTTTCAGGATGCTTTGCCAGCGGAAGAGATGCGGAACTTAAGGATCCTTCTCAAGCATGGTTCATTCACCCGGGAGGAGCCGATTGTCTGAACTGATACACTACACAATAGCAGCTCCCTTCACTAATGAAGATGGCCTGTTTTGCCGGTTTACAATTGTTGAGTGATCGCTCAAATGAGCACATTCAAAACCTGGGTCATGTTTCAGTAAGGTGAATAGGACTCAGGAATCAAAATCGTCGGTTTGTTCTGCACCCGGTCGTCCCGGTAGGGGAAATCCAGGATGAAATGGAGTCCTCGACTCTCACGTCGGCATTGGGCCGATCGAATGATCATATCGGCCACATCGACCAGGTTTCTCAGCTCCAGAAGATCCATGCTGACCCTGAAATTGCTGTAGTACTCGACAATTTCCCGCTGTAACAGGTCTACCCTGCGGCGGGCGCGCACCAGGCGTTTGTTACTCCTGACGATACCCACATAGTCCCACATGAAGTGGCGAAGCTCATCCCAGTTATGGGATACCACCACCTCTTCATCCGGCTCTGTAACACGGCTTTCATCCCAGGGGGGAATCTGTGGAGGCTCAGCTGTGGTGGAATCCAGTTCCTGAATATCCTCTGCGGCAAGCTTGGCAAACACCAGACACTCAAGCAGTGAGTTGCTGGCCATACGATTAGCGCCGTGAAGACCTGTGTAGGCACTCTCACCGACCACATAGAGTCCGGCGATATCGGTTCGTGCTTTATGATCCGCCATTACGCCACCGCAGGTGTAGTGGGCTGCCGGCACCACCGGAATCGGTTGTTTCGACATGTCGATACCGAAGTCGAGACAGCGCTGGTAGATGGTGGGGAAGTGCTCCTGGATGAATTCGGCCGGTTTGTGGCTGATATCCAGATAGAGGCAGTCGGCGCCAATGCGTTTCATCTCATGGTCGATCGCCCGGGCGACGATATCTCTGGGCGCCAGTTCCCCCCGCTCATCGAAACGATCCATGAAGCGGCTGCCATCGGGAAGCTTGAGTTGACCACCTTCTCCTCTGACCGCCTCGGAGACCAGGAAACTCTTCGCCTCCGGGTGGTAGAGGCAGGTTGGATGAAACTGGATGAACTCCATGTTGGCAACCCGGCAACCGGCCCGCCAGGCCATCGCGATCCCATCCCCCGTGGAGACATCCGGGTTGCTGGTATAGAGATAGACCTTACTGGCGCCACCGGTAGCCAATACGACGAATCTGGCGCTGAAGGTCTGCACATGATTGCTTTCATGATCAAGAATATAGGCGCCATAGCAGCGTTTCTGGTGCTTGGTTTGCTCTTTTTCGCTGGTGATCAGGTCGATGGCGATATGGTGCTCGAAGATTTCGATATTCGAGCGGGCTCTGACTTGTCCCTGCAGGGTGGTTTCCACCTCTCTACCGGTGGCGTCTGCTGCGTGAATGACCCGTCGGTGGGAGTGGCCACCTTCCTGGGTCAGGTGGTAGCCACCACTCGATGCGGCACTGTCGTCCCGGGTGAAATTAACCCCACCCTTGAGCAGCCAGTCGATGTTGGATGGGCCATTTTCCACCACCAACTGCACGGTCTCCTTATCACACAGGCCGGCGCCGGCATCCAGGGTGTCCTTGACGTGGGAGGCGATGCTGTCCTCCTCATCGAGTACCACGGAGATTCCTCCCTGAGCGTAATAAGTGTTGGTCTCTTTCAGCTCTTTCTTTGAGATGACTGCGATATTCAGCTTCTGATCCAGGTGCAGGGCAAGGCTCAATCCAGCGGCGCCACTGCCGATGATCAGTACGTCATGTTGGTGATCTGTCGTCATAATTTGCGGGGTAGGGTCGTTATGGTGATAATGCGTTTCCAGTTGTAATGCATCCTAGCTTAAAACCGCGTTTGGTTGAACCAATCGCATCGGCAGACTGATGTCGATCAATTAAAGCTGGAATTGCCAGAACTTATCCAATCCATGACTGTCAATGGGACTGTGCACAGGAAGTGCTGGTCACGAGGAGGTAATAGCCCGGATGGGCGAGCGGTTAATTGATCAGGAACTCGTAGCTCGAGTTCAACAGGGTGACAAAAAGGCGTTTGACCTGCTGGTATTGAAATATCAGCAGAAAATCACCAATCTGATCTCCCGCTATATCCGAGATCCTCATGAGGTGCTGGATGTGACCCAGGAAGCCTTTATCAAGGCCTATCGGGCCATACCCAAGTTTCGGGGTGACAGTGCTTTTTATACATGGCTCTATCGAATAGCCATCAATACAGCGAAGAACTACCTCGTAGCCCAGGGACGACGCCCCCCTTCAGATGATGTGGAGGCAGAAGTGGCTGAACAAATGGATGTCGGTGTGCGTCTAAAGGAGACAGGTACACCGGAAAATCATGTATTGACTGAAGAGATTACCATGACGGTTCAGCAGGCGATCGATGATCTGCCTGAAGATCTGAGAACCGCCATTGTACTGAGAGAGCTGGAAGGCATGAGTTATGAAGAGATCGCCAATGCCATGTCCTGTCCTGTAGGTACGGTTCGCTCCCGAATATTCAGGGCGCGTGAGGCGATTGATAAAAGACTGAGCCCATTATTAAAACCTTAAAATCAGGCATAGCACAAATGACTGAGCAAGAGTACGAAAGATTATCCGCGCTGGTTGATAATGAGATTTCAGAAGAAGAAATCTCTATGGAAATTAATAAGTTGTCGAATAATAAGGTGAACCGGGATACCTGGTCCAGGTACCATTTGATCGGTGATGCCATGCGTGGTGAGACAGGCTCACTGTACAACCCGGATCTGGCACAGGCGATCAGCAAGCAACTGGAAGATGAGCCGGTCGTGCTCGCTCCGGCAGCAATCAAACGTCGTCCAGGTTTGAAGAAGCGTTCCTATACCGGATTGGCTGTCGCTGCCTCTTTAGCCGCTGTCGCGGTGGTGATGGCCCCACAGTTGATCAATCCGGAGGGATCCGAAGCACCACCGGCGAATATCGCCGCTACTCAGGTGCCTGCAACAGAGACCCTCTATGTCACGGAAGACGGCACTCGCTGGGAGCTGCTGAAAAAACCCGAAGTGGAATCACGGCTTAACGCCTATCTGGTCAATCATCAGGAAAGGTCACCGTCGAGCAACATCAAAGGGATCATGCCCTTTGCCACGTTCGTCAGTTACGATGAAAACAAACAAAAATAAGATTGAGCTGAACGGATGAATTTTTCCTCTTCCAGAGCTGCTTTGAGACAATATTGGATCGGTTTTCTTCTGTTGCTGCTCTGCAGCCAGCCAATTTTCGCCGCTGAACAGCTCACTCCCAGGGATTGGCTTGAGCGAATGATGGAGGCGGTGCAAAAGCTGAACTACCAAGGAACCTTTGTCTATCTGCATGACAATCAACTGGAAATCATGAAAATCGCCCACGCGGTGAACGGGGACAAGGTCAGAGAGAGCCTGATGTCCCTGAATGGTGCACCCCGTGAAGTGATTCGTGATGAAGAGTCGGTAACCTGTGTCATGCCTGGCAGTAATGAAGTGTCAGTGGACAAGCGCTCCCCAAGTAAGAAATTTCTCAATATTCTGCCTCAGGATCTGGCTCAACTTGAGGATCACTACAGTTTTCGCATGAGCGGAAAAGACCGAATTGCCAATCGCCAGGCTCAGGTGGTAGTGATCATGCCCAATGACCGGCTTCGCTACGGCTATCGTTTCTATCTGGATCTGGAGAGCGGCCTACCGCTCAAGTCGGATTTGATCAACGAGCATAGTGAAGCGGTGGAGCAGACCATGTTCACCGATCTGGAGATCGGTGTTGCTGAGATCAGTGAACTGCACCAGAGAGAGTCGTTGTTCACCTACCGGCTGAAAAATAATGAAGGCACCAGTCTCTCCAATGAGGCAGACAGTCGATGGGATTTTCTCAAGCTTCCTGCCGGATTCACATTGAATATGCAGCACCAGCTGCATGATCCGATGCTGAGTGCGCCAATCGAACAGTATGTGTTCAGTGACGGATTGGGTTCACTCTCTGTGTTTATCGAAGCGGAAACACGCAGCGAAGCCTTCAGCGGTGTATCCAGATTGGGTGCGATCAACGCCTGGGGTGGTCAGATTGCCGGCTACCAGGTGACTGCAGTGGGCGAAGTACCCGCAGTCACCATACTGGGTGTGGTTCAAGGGATGAAGCTGAAGGGCTCGAATGATTGAAGAGACCGCAATGGTCGTGCGTATTGAAGGTGAGTACGCATTTGTCGAGACGGAGAAGCGAGCCGCCTGTGGATCCTGCGAGAGCCAGGGAAGCTGTAGCACCAGTGTTCTTGCCGGTTTGTTCAAGCGTCGTTATAACCACCTGAGAGTAGTGAATACCGTATTGGCGAAACCCGGTGAGCAGGTGATTATCGGTTTGCAGGAACAGGCTCTGTTGAAACTCTCCATGCTGGCCTATCTGCTTCCATTGATCCTCATGATTCTGGCAGCCATTGTTGCTCAATATCTGTTTGGTTTGTTTAACATCCAGTCAGGGGAACTCCCGCAAGTTATCGGTGGTCTATTGGGGCTGATTGGCGGGTTTTTTCTGTTGAGACTACTTGCATATAAAAATCGACATGACCCAGGTTATCAGGCGGTGATACTGCGCCATGCAGATAGAATCTCTGTGCCTTTTGTCTGAGACTCTATTCACCTCATACCTGTTGTCGGTCGATCCCTCTTTCCTCCAGGAGTTGTTTCAATGAGAGACAAGAAATTTCAATTTATCATGCTAGCGGCAATGGCAGTGGTACTGCTGACATCGTTCCCTCTGATGGCGCGCGACCTGCCGAACTTTGCAGATCTTGCAGAGCATAACGCCCCCTCTGTGGTCAATATCAGCACCAGAACCTCTTCATCCAGAAATCAGATGTCACCCTTCAATATGCCCGAATTGGAAGGCTTGCCCGAAGGCAGCCCTTTAGGTGAGCTGATGAAAAAGTTTTTTGGCAATCATGGATATCGGATGCCGGAAAATGATGTGGAAAAGCGCTCTCTCGGATCTGGATTCATCATTTCAGAGGATGGCTATATTCTGACCAACAATCATGTTGTGGAAGAGGCTGACGAAATCCTTGTGCGGATGAACGACCGACGAGAGTTTGTTGCTGATGTTATCGGCAAAGACGAACGCAGCGACATTGCGTTAATCAAAATTAATGCAGATGATCTGCCAATGGTTGAAATCGGTGACTCTGATGGGTTGAGAGTCGGTGAGTGGGTGTTGGCAATCGGTTCACCCTTCGGCTTTGATCATTCAGTGACCGCCGGTATTGTCAGCGCAAAGGGAAGAAACCTGCCGACTGAGAACTATGTGCCCTTCATTCAAACCGACGTAGCCATCAATCCCGGCAACTCCGGTGGCCCACTGTTTAACATGGAAGGTGAAGTGGTTGGAATCAACTCCCAGATATACAGCCGCTCAGGCGGGTTCATGGGGCTATCTTTCGCCATCCCCATCGAGATGGCGATGAATGTTGCAGACCAGTTAAAGACCCGTGGGCGGGTTACCCGTGGTTGGTTGGGGGTGTTGATTCAGGATGTCACCAAGGATCTTGCCGACAGTTTTGGCATGAATCATCCCCGGGGCGCATTGATTGCCCGGGTTCTGCCCCAAAGTCCATCGGAAAAAGCGGGGCTTCAAGTGGGTGATGTGATTCTGTCATTCAATGGTACCCCGATACACAGCTCATCAGAGTTACCTCCCTTGGTTGGGCGTAGCAATGTGGATAAGCCAGCCACACTGAAGATTCTGAGGAAGGGAAGAACCAAAATGGTGGATGTCAATATTGGTGAATTACCCTCCGATGATCAGTTGGAAATGGCCGAAAATACGCCACCTAAAGTATCTGAAAACCGTTTGGGAATGATGGTTTCTAGCGTCAGTGAGCAAGTTCAGAAGGAGTTGGGTCTGTCATCTCGACGAGGTGTCATGGTTGAGTCGGTAACCGGTAAGGCTGCCCGTGAGGCTGGAATCCAGCAGGGCGACATTATTACGATGATCAATAATATGGATGTGGAGGGAGTGGAGCACTTTAACCGTTTGGTCAAGGAGCTACCCGGGGAGAAAACTGTCGCCTTGCTTGTGCACCGCAATACAGGGCCGATTTTTCTTGCCCTGCATGTACCGGAAAATGATTGAGCTGAAATTCTATCATCGGCAAGGATGCCACCTTTGTGATGAGATGTGGGACGAACTTTCAAGCGTGAATGGATTGGAGAAAATTGTCCTGGTGAAGGTTGATATCGATCGCGACTCCGATATCAAAACGGAGTATGGGCTGCGAATTCCCTGTCTGGAGGGGCCGGATGGTATCTCACTGAGTGAACACTATCTCGATCAATCCAGGCTTCTGAGCTATTTGCGCGACGTATGATTTGGTATCATCTCTCCTTTTGTGGCAACACGTTTACGTTGAAGCGCCCCGAAACGGGGCGTTTCTTGTTTTTTCAGTGACAAATCAGGGCTTTATGGCTGACCTTCAACACATCCGAAACTTTTCCATTATTGCCCATATCGATCATGGCAAATCCACCATAGCCGATCGGTTCATCCAGACCTGTGGTGGTCTGAGCGACCGGGAGATGGGTGACCAGGTGTGTGACTCCATGGAATTGGAGCGGGAACGGGGCATCACCATCAAAGCCCAAAGCGTCACCCTGGAATACCAGGCTAAAGACGGAATCACCTACCAGCTCAACTTCATTGATACGCCTGGTCATGTGGATTTCTCCTACGAGGTTTCCCGCTCCCTGGCGGCCTGTGAAGGGGCGCTGCTGGTGGTGGATGCGGCGCAGGGCGTTGAGGCCCAGAGTGTGGCAAATTGCTATACCGCGATCGAGCAGGGGCTGGAAGTGCTGCCGGTACTCAACAAAATCGATCTCCCATCGGCGGAACCGGAACGGGTAATCAATGAAATTGAAGAGATTATCGGTATCGAGGCCGATCAGGCAGTCCATGTAAGCGCCAAGACCGGTTTGGGCATCGAGTCGCTGTTGGAGCAACTGGTTGTCACGATCCCCCCTCCGGCCGGTGACTATGGAGCACCGCTGCAGGCGCTGATCATCGATTCCTGGTTTGATTCTTATGTCGGGGTCATATCACTGATCAGGGTGATGAACGGTGAGATCAAGCCGAAAGACAAGATGCGGATTATGTCTACCGGGCGGGTTTTCCAGGTTGAGCAGGTTGGCGTGTTCACCCCCAAACAGCTCAGTCAACCCTCATTGAAAGCGGGAGAAGTTGGCTACCTGATCGCCGGTATCAAAGAGGTCGATGGCGCGCCCGTCGGCGATACCATCACCTTGGAAAACCGCCAAGCCGATCAGCCTCTGCCGGGATTCGAAGAGATGCATCCACGGGTTTTCTCGGGACTCTATCCAGTCAGCTCCGATGACTATGAGGGTCTGCGGGATGCTTTGCAGAAACTGCGCCTCAATGATGCGGCACTGCACTATGAGCCGGAGACTTCTCAGGCCTTGGGATTTGGATTCCGCTGCGGATTCCTCGGCATGCTGCATATGGAGATTGTTCAGGAACGGCTCGAACGGGAGTACGACCTGGATCTGATCACAACTGCACCTTCTGTGGTTTACGAAGTGCTGAAAAGTGACGGGGAACTCATACATATTGAAAATCCAGCAGCACTGCCTGATCCCGGTAAATTGGAAGAGGTCCGCGAACCGATCATCGTTGCAACCATCCTGGTGCCGCAAGAGTATCTGGGTAACGTGATTACACTTTGTATTGAGAAGCGCGGAGCACAGAAAAATCTGCAATACCTGGCCGGACAGGTGCAGTTAAGTTATGAGTTGCCGATGAATGAAGTGGTACTCGACTTTTTTGATCGTTTGAAGTCGGTCAGTCGAGGCTATGCTTCATTTGAGTATGAGTTTACCCATTTTCAGGCCGCTCCGCTGGTCAAGCTCGATATTTTGATCAATGGTGATCGAGTGGATGCCCTGTCGCTGATTGTGCATAAGGATCAGGCTCAGTTCAGAGGGCGGGATCTGACCTCGAAGATGAAAGAGATCATCCCAAGGCAGATGTTCGAGGTGGCCATCCAGGCCGCGATCGGTACCAAGATTATTGCTCGTACCACGGTCAAGGCACTGAGAAAGAATGTTACTGCCAAATGTTATGGTGGTGATATTACACGAAAGCGTAAACTGCTGGAGAAGCAGAAAGCTGGTAAAAAACGCATGAAGCAGGTTGGTAAGGTGGAGATACCGCAAGACGCCTTTCTCGCTGTGCTTCAGGTCGGCAAGGATAATTAGTGTCAACAGGCCCTGACAGACGCAAGTTGCCTATACAACACAGGAGAGGACGCAGTTAAACCATGAATTTCGATTTTCCAACTTTTCTTGTTGTCGCCAGCGCAGTGACAGGCGGCATCTGGCTATTGGATAGCATATTCTTTGCCAACAAACGAAGTGCAATGGCTCCGGATGTGGGTGAAGAGGCCGATGATTCAAGCCAGCTGGTTAGAAAAGAGCCATTACTGGTTGAGTACTCTAAATCCTTCTTCCCGGTTATATTTGCCGTACTCATTTTACGCTCTTTCCTGGTAGAGCCTTTTCGTATTCCCTCTGGCTCCATGATGCCGACCCTGCTGGTTGGTGACTTCATACTGGTGAATAAATTCAGTTACGGTATTCGACTGCCCGTTTTGAATAAAAAAGTGGTCGATCTGGGTGATCCTCAACGAGGGGATCCGGTCGTCTTCCGTTATCCGAAACAACCCTGGATTGACTATATTAAACGGGTAGTGGCTGTTCCTGGCGACAAGCTCTACTATCGTAATAAGACCCTTTTCGTCAATGGTGAGCCGATGAAACAGATGCTGTTGGGTCAGTACACCGGTGTAGGGAGTGGCTCCCGTATGACCGGTGCGGTCATGGCGGTCGAGGATCTCGATGGGATAGAACACAACATTCTGATCAATCCACTGGCACCCGATCTGCCAATGGGGTGTCAGGTACTGAGACAAGGACCGATAACGGTTCCTGAAGGGCAGTATTTTGTCATGGGTGACAACCGTGACAATAGTAATGACAGTCGCTGCTGGGGCTTTGTACCCGATGAGAATCTTGTTGGTAAAGCGTTTGGTATCTGGATGAACTGGGATTCCAATATCAATGGTTTTCCACCAATAGCCTGGGAGAGAATTGGAAAAGGCATCGACTAGATAGCCAGATCTCTGATGTTTTAGCCAATGTTGTTGTAATTGAGGCCTAGCTAAGAAAGTTATAGAGAATCTTTAGATTGGGTTTTCGATCAAGAAGGCATAATTCCTTTATAAGGCTAGGATAGTGTTAATGTACTGAGAGGGAAACAATCCTAATTTAGGATCACCATCTTGGTTATGATATTTGAATTATTTAACTTACACATCACAAGTGAAGGTTTCTGCCAACTTAACAGTTGCAGCAGGTGGATAGTACAATCTAGTACTAAGCTAAAAGAACTTAATTGATCAGTATGGTTTATTTGAGGAAGTAGATATGCAATCCATTAAAAAGCAGCGTGGTCTTACATTCATCAGTTGGCTGGTTATTTTAATCGTTGCAGGGTTTCTGGTGATGGTGGGTATCAAGGTTACTCCGGTATACATTGATCACTTTGCTGTTAAATCAGCACTCGAATCGGTCAAGAATGAACCGTTTGCTGAACGGAAGTCTAAGGTAGAATTACGCAATATGGTATTGAAGCGCCTCGATATCAATAGTATACGCCATGTGACCAAGGAACATATCAAGGTTAAGAGAGACACTGGTTCAAGGATTATCAATGTTTCCTATGAGGTTCGTCGACATATTGCTTATAACGCTGCCCTTGTCATGACGTTTGATGAAACGGTTGAGCTAACATCGAATTGAAGGCCGACATCAACAAATTTTGCCGTGATCTGGGTTATACCTTCAATCAGCAAGAGCTGATTGAACAGGCTTTGACGCACAGAAGTGCCGGTGGAAAAAACAATGAACGCCTTGAGTATCTGGGTGATTCCATTCTGGGATTTGTGATTGCAGACGCGCTCTTTAATCATTTTTCCAAGGCCAGTGAAGGGCAATTAAGTCGGCTTCGCTCCGTGTTGGTTAAACGGGATACACTCGCCCAGGTCGCAAGGGAGTTCAAACTTGGGGATTATCTGAAACTCGGGCAGGGTGAACTGCGCAGTGGCGGTCAAAGCAGGGATTCCATTTTAGCAGACAGTTTTGAAGCGGTTTTGGCAGCAGTCTATCTTGATGGTGGATATGAAGCGACCCGCTCAGTAATTCTGAAAATATTCACACCCCGGTTGATTGCACTGAGTCCGGAAAACCAGCAGAAAGACCCTAAAACCCAACTGCAAGAGTATCTCCAGGCAAAAAAGGTTTCACTGCCCAGCTACACAATTTTGGATGTCAGCGGAGATCCTCATACCCAGCATTTCAAGGTTGAGTGCGTTGTAGAAGATCTTCAGAAGAAGAGTAAGGGTGAGGGACACAGTCGAAGAAAGGCGGAGCAGGATGCCGCATCCCAAATGTTGTCGGATCTGAATAATGAGTAAGCGGAAAAATCATTGTGGTTATGCTGCGATTGTCGGGCGGCCAAACGTTGGTAAATCAACCCTGTTGAACCAGATCCTCGGTGTCAGGCTGGCAATCACTTCACATAAAGCACAAACCACAAGGCATAGTGTTTTAGGGGTCAACAGTCTGGAAGGGGGGCAGATAATCTATGTCGATACCCCGGGTATCCACCAGCGTAGTGATAATGCCATGAATCGCTACCTCAACCGTACGGCCCAATCGGTACTGACGGGTGTTGATCTGCTGATCTTTGTGGTCGAGGCATTGCGCTGGACTGAGGAGGATGACAAGGTACTCGGTCTGATCAAGGAGAGTAAAATACCAGCGATAGCGGTTGTCAACAAAGTGGATCTGGTTAAAAAGAAAGAGGCATTGTTACCCTATCTGTCTAAACTCTCTACGAGTTATGAGTTTCTGGAAATTGTTCCTCTGTCTGCGAAAAAAGGTAAAAATCTTGCTGCTTTGGAAGGGCTGGTATTAAATGCGCTTCCTGAGGCTGAAAATGTCTATCCTGATGACCAGCTAACCGATCGCCCCGAAAAGTTCTTTGCCGCGGAAATGATCAGGGAACAGATCACCAGACGCTATGCCAAGGAGTTACCTTATGCTGTCTCCGTGGAGATAGAACGTTTCGAGGAACAGCAGAGTCTGTATCGGATCAATGCAGTGATCTGGGTAGAAAAGCCCGGTCAAAAGGGCATCATCATCGGCAAAGATGGACAGGCATTGAAAGAGGTAGCGGTACAAGCCAGAAAAGCGATGCAAGCTTTTTTCGATTGTAAGGTTCATCTTGAACTTTGGGTTAAAGTAAAAAAGAGCTGGTCGAGTGACGAAGCGGCTTTAGTCCGACTTGGATATGGTGAGCAGTGAAACCATCCAACCTAGGGCCTGTTATCACTAATCCAATAGGCCCTGTTGTGCCTGAAAAAGCACCGATCAGGCTTGAGGAGCGTAGTTTGGTTGTTCCAAATGAGTGACGAGCAACACCGAGTGGCACTTTTTCAGGCGCAACCCTCCATATTGAGTTTGAAGAGGTGGCTGGGGCTGTTTTCGCGCCCAGCGGCGCTATCATTCGCTCATGTAGCCGGGCTTCACCACGCGCATTCTGCCTTGCTGGACACAAAAACAGTTTCAGCAGGGCGTATTGGATTAGTGTTAACAAGCCCTAGAAAACTGACTGCTACAACCATTTAGATTGAGACATCACAGATGTCCCGTATCAACTTTATACCAGCCTATGTTTTGCACAGACGTGACTATCAGAATTCCAGTCTGCTGGTGGAATTATTCACACCAAATGAGGGACGTCTTCCAGCGATTGCCAAAGGTGCTAAATCAGGACGTTCCAGCAAGGCAATTCTATTGCAACCCTTCCTGCCTCTCAGAGTTTCGCTCAGTGGGCGTGGAGAGATAAAAAGCCTGCTCGAAGCAGAACAGAATGGCCAGCCATTCAAACTGACTGGCGACCGTCTCTATTGCGGTTTTTACCTGAATGAACTGATTGTGAGATTGATCGAAAGGGGGGATCCGTTTCCATCGCTCTTTGTTCACTATTGTCAGAATCTTGCACAACTGGCTTCAGATGAGCCTATCGGTCAGATACTGAGACAATTTGAACTACTGCTACTAACAGAGCTTGGTTATGGTTTGTTACTGGATCACACGGCGGATAGTGGGGAACCCATAAGAGAGGAGCTGCTCTATCACTATCTCATTGAAGTGGGGCCCGTAGTATCGTCATCTGACAGTTCCGGGATGAAGATTCATGGCAGCACCCTGATTGGTTTACATCATGGTAAATCATTGTCAAAACAGTCTGCTAATGAGGCAAAACAGTTGATGCGTTTTGTACTCTCCCATTACCTGGGAGACAAGCCGTTGAAAAGCCGGGAGCTGTTTGCCGGACCAACGGGTGGATGAGTTTGCCTGATTATGGCAACTGACGTTCAAATAAACTCGACCAACTTATAGAATAGTTGTTATTAACATTCTTCATTGGACTACAGATAAACTCTCGATGAAGATGTCTGAGAAGTTAGGCAAACAGGTGTAAAATAGATATATTTACACCACGAATTGATTTGGCGGGTTGATAACCTGCAATGGGGTTCTGTTACCTATGAATCCAAAGGTAAGGGTATGACAAATAATGTAATGTTACTTGGGGTCAATATTGACCATGTGGCGACCTTGCGTCAGGCTCGGGGTACCCGCTATCCGGAGCCGGTGCAGGCTGCACTGACTGCAGAACAGGCCGGAGCCGATGCAATAACACTACATCTGCGTGAAGACAGACGTCATATTCAGGATCGGGATGTGGAGATACTCTCCGATCTCTTACAGACAAGGATGAACCTGGAGATGGCGGCAACCTCGGAAATGGCTGCCATTGCCACCCGGTTTCAACCCCATGATTGTTGCCTGGTACCTGAGAAACGTGAAGAGCTGACCACCGAAGGTGGTCTTGATGTGGCATCCAAACTCGAATACATGACCGATTACTGCACGGAATTAAAAGAGGCGGGGATCCGGGTATCACTCTTCATCGACGCAGATTTGAAACAGCTGGATGCTGCCAAGGCATCCGGTGCGCCGGTGGTGGAGATCCATACCGGTCACTACGCTGAAGCAACCAGTGAAACAGCGCGCCAAGCTGAATTGAAGCGAATTGTCGATGCCGTAGCCTATGGCAAAGGCCTCGGACTCCAAGTGAATGCTGGGCATGGACTTGATTACCACAATGTGGCGTCAATTGTGGAAATTGAAGGAATCAGAGAGTTGAATATCGGACACTCCATCGTTTGCCGGGCGCTCTTCACCGGATTAGACCAGGCGGTCCGTGAAATGAAAGCCTTGATGAGCCGATAGCCTGGGACACCAACTTACCAACGGCCTGTCGAGTTTAGTGGCAGGATATCTGGGTTAACAGTCATAGCGGGCCCTCAATGTGTGGACGGGCCACAATTGCCAGTACTACCAATGCAAGGGTGATTGCCCATACCACCAAATAGATGGACATAGCACGTTTCGCCTTGGCTTTTTCAGCCCAGCTGCGAGGTTGAATACCTTTAAACAGAAACAGCAGTTTGGCAGACAAGTTCACACAGACGATATTGGCAACGAGTAACAATCCTGCACCCATTGCCAGGTCGACTCTAGCATGACCCAAGGTTAAGCCTAATGCTGCAGCCGGTGGAAGCAATGCCACCGCAACCATCACTCCCACCAAGACGCTGGGCAGGCCACTGGTCAGGGAGAGTGCAGCTGCGGCACCTGAAGCCAGTGCCAGAGCCAGCGAGTCGAGGCCCACTTCAGTGCGGGCCAACAGCTCTGGACTGTTCAGCTCGAACGGCCAGAGTAGGCCGATGATGTAAGCAAGAAAAATGGCAATGAATATTCCCGAAAGCAATGTTTTCAGGGATTTCTTCATCAAGTGCATATCCCCGAGGGCCGTTCCCAGGCCAAACGCCAGATTTGGGCCCAACAGGGGAGCGATCACCATGGCGCCAATCACAACCGCAACATTGTTTTTCACCAAACCGATGGCTGCTACCAATGTGGAAAGTATGACAAGAATGATGAAATTACTGTCCAGATGGGTATTCTTGTCCACATTGGCATACATCGATTCTCTCGATGAAATGGCTTTATCTTGATCTTTTTCCTTTTCACTCGTTGGCTGAGGCAGTGTGGCGTCGATCGGGAAAACGATAATCCGCGCTGTGGATTGTGCGCCGAGCACAGTCTGCAGTGCATCCAGTGCCGGCTGAACGTTCTCGTCCGTAAACAAAATACGTATCGCTTGTCGGCCATCTTCACCCTCTCGGCCGGTACGAAAGTCCCTTGCTTTGAATTTTTCAGCGATAGCCGTGATGGTATTTTCACTGCTTGATTTGGCAATAACTTCAATTAACTTCATTTCTGTTCCTGGCGGAAAAAAACAATTCTAACGCACAATTGAACTCACTCCGGCAACCAGATCAGTTGAGGAATAATGGTTTCTGCTTGGAGTTTTCCATACACAGGCAACGCCGCTTTCACATTCAGCTCGGAGGGCTCGGGAAATAGGCTGTTTGAGCAATAGAAAACAATATTTTGCTGCCTTAGAACATCGAGTAGAGTGACTTGTTCGAAAATTTGTCGTAACCGTACAAGCATGTTGACGATGTGTGATTCACTCTCAGCCAGGAAATTAATTGCGACCACGCCTTGAGGCAGTAGCGCACTGGTTAAGTTTTGCAAAAAAGCATCTGTTTCGATCGGATTAGGCTGGTTCAGAGGACAATGAATATCACAAATAATGAGATCAAACTGCTGTTGATTACCGTGAAGAAAAGATTCGGCTGACTGATTTCTGACAGGATAGCTGCTGTCAAGATAGAAGCATTCCTTGGATAGGATGATCATATCGACTTCCGGTTCTATCGATGTCACGGCAATATCTGGATGATGAGACGTCAAATAGCGCTCAATGGCACCTGAACCCAAGCCTAGATTCAACATTTTTGCAGGGTTATCTACAAACACCAGAGAGCATAACAGTGCTTTGATATAGTGCAGCACGGGATAACTGTGGTCTTCAGTAAAAAGCATGGACTGTACAGCGCCGTCGGCTGTGCAGATCCAGCGAAGAGAGTCGTATTCAAAGACTTCGCAGCTGTGCTGAACTGAGCAACTGATGCGGGTGGCCTGTTGCTGTGCCATCTTGAACCAGGCTAGATCGATAAAGGGTGGTGTATCACTGGGCATGGGACGGATTATGTCTGTCAATCAGGTATCGGGTCGCCAATACCTTAATTCTCCATGCACCGGGCTTCAAGTGTCACATCTCGTGATCCGCTTTCCTGCCAAATAGGGGGGGTTGTCAGCCATTGATATAGCTTACCAACTGTTCAATCATGAACTGTTGTTCCTCGATGATGGCTTTTACCAGGTCGCCGATTGAGATGATGCCGACCAGCTTGTCGTCTTTCATGACCGGCAGGTGGCGAACCCGTTTTTCGGTCATGATCGCCATACACTCCTCGATGCTTTGTTCGGGAGTAACCACTACAACCTGGCTGGTCATGATCTCCTTGACCTTGGTCTCTTTGGATGTGCGGCCATTCAAGATAATGCCCCGGGCATAATCCCGCTCTGAAAACAGTCCAGTCACTCTGTCTCCATCCATCACCAACAGTGAACCGATACCGTGTTCAGCCATGATCTCAAGTCCCCGAAAGACAGTCTCATTGGCATCGACGCTAAGGATATCGAATCCCTTGTTCTGTAACAGTTGATTTACGCTAGTCATTGATCTCTCCTTCAGGATTATTGTTATTCACATGAGATAGTGATTCACCGGGTAAATCTAACCGACCCTGGCCCGGTATTTAATCGGTAAGAATTTCTCTCAATAATAGAACAACATCCGCACTTCGGCTCTACAGAGGTCGATTTCCACACGAATACCCCGGAGACCAGTTCGCTGATTGGTCGATGCAGTAAGACGTACTTTAAATCGGATTGTGTGTATCAAGCATCGGCTTGTTACGGGCTCTGGCTGCCAAAAGGGGGTAACTTTTCTCTGCAGCCACGCTTTGCTCTGATGCGATTTTTACGTTCTGAGACCGAGCTCCATTGCGGGCGGAAGAATAACGCTGGTGTTGTGCAAATTTGTACTGATCAAATGCCCTAAATCGGGGTAGAATCATAGCTATGCAAACTAAAACCATCGAAGATTTCATTGGCAATACCCCACTGGTTCGTCTACAGCGTCTTGCCGTAAAGAACGGTAATACCGTATTGGTGAAACTGGAAGGCAATAACCCCGCCGGATCGGTGAAAGACCGACCTGCCTTGAGCATGATCCGTCTTGCCGAGGCGAGGGGTAGCATCAAGCCCGGTGACACGCTGATCGAGGCCACCAGCGGCAATACCGGGATCGCTCTGGCCATGGCTGCTGCAATCAAGGGTTATCATATGATTCTGGTCATGCCTGAGCATATGAGTCTTGAGCGCCGTGCCGTGATGAAAGCCTATGGTGCCGAACTGGTTCTTACCCCGAAAGAGGGCAGTATGGAAGCTGCAATCGATAAAGCGCGGGAGCTTGAAGCTGGCGGAAAGGGGGTGATCCTGGATCAGTTCTCCAACCAGGACAATCCTCAGGCCCATGTCGAGGGTACCGGGCCTGAGATCTGGCGGGATACGGATGGCGGCGTAACGCATTTTGTCAGTGCCATGGGCACAACCGGGACCATCATGGGAACTTCAAGTTTCCTAAAATCGAAAAATCCCCAGATTGAGATCGTGGGGGTTCAACCAATGGAAGGCGCCAGTATTCCGGGTATCCGCCGTTGGCCGGAAGAGTATCTGCCGAAGATATATGATGCCAGCCGGGTTGACCGGATTATCGATATTTCTCAACAGGATGCAGAGCAGACCACCCGTGATTTAGCCGCAAAGGAGGGTATATTTGCCGGTATCTCATCCGGTGGTGCGGTGGCGGCGGCGCTGAAGCTCTCGCAAACGGTTGAAAATGCGGTGATCGTGGCGATAATTTGTGATCGTGGTGATCGATACCTGTCTACCGATGTGTTCCCAGCGTACTGATTGATGGCAAGAAAGCGTAGGCGCAAGCCGCTACCGACAGAGCCGGTTGAAGCTCAAATCGAGTCCCTGACCCATGATGCGAAAGGGGTAACTCACATCGATGGCAAAGCCACCTTTATACATGGTTCCTTGCCAGGAGAAACCGTTCGTTTCCTCTATACCGGACGCTGGCGCAAATATGACGAAGGCCGGGTGGTAGAGGTCCTTGAACCCTCAAAGGAACGGGTTGAACCGAAATGCAGTCAGTTCGGTGTATGTGGCGGATGCAGTCTGCAACATCAGGATAGCAAGGCACAGGTACAGGCCAAGCAGCAATCGATGCTGGAGAGCCTGCAACACATCGGAAAAGTGCAGCCGGAAAAGATCCTGCCTCCATTGGTCGGTGAGACGGCCTGGGGTTATCGGCGCAAGGCCCGCCTGGGTGTCCGCTTTGTACCCAAAAAGGGGGGGACTTTGATCGGCTTCAGGGAGCGGGGCTCCTCATTCATCACAGACATCGATTGCTGCCACATCCTGCATCCACGGGTGGGTGAGTTGCTGCCTGAGATGAGTCGTCTGATAGACCAGTTATCGATCAGGGATCAGATTCCTCAGATCGAAATGGCCATGGGTGATGAGGTCTGTGTATTGATCTTTCGGCTGCTGGAAGCGGCCAGTGATGAGGATTTGGCAAAACTGAAGGCCTTTGCCCCTGCGCATAAAATAACCATCTATCTCCAGGAAGGTGGACCGGAAACCATACGTCCACTGGAGGGTGAAGGGGTGACACTCAGTTATCAATTGCCCGCATTCGATCTGACACTGGATTTTTTACCCAGTGACTTTACCCAGGTAAACAGTGATATCAACCGGCAAATGATCCAGCGTGCTGTGGATCTTTTGCAGCTGCAAGAGGGTGACCAGGTATTGGATCTGTTCTGTGGATTAGGCAATTTTACCCTGCCCATGGCGCGCCATGCGGCACAGGTCACCGGTGTTGAAGGTGATACCGGGCTGGTGGCTCGGGCCAGGGAGAATGCCAGCAGAAACCATCTCGATAACGCCAGTTTCTATACCGCAAACCTCTATGAGACACTGGAGAGTGAGCCCTGGCTACAGACCTCATTCAACAAAGCTCTGCTGGATCCACCCAGGAGTGGGGCACAGGAGGTACTGCATCATCTGCCAAAACTGGGCGTTGAACGTATCGTCTATGTCTCATGTTACCCTGGAACCCTGGCCAGGGATGCGGGTATTTTAGTTGCTGAACATGGCTACCGGCTGATCAGTGCCGGGGTCATGGATATGTTTCCACATACCGCCCATGTGGAATCCATTGCCCTCTTTGAAAAGGTTAAATAGATGGCTTTAGAAATAGAGCGTAAGTTTTTAGTTATAAACGATAAATGGAAGGATTCAGTTATCAGTGAAGCGGTGATCAAGCAGGGTTATCTGGCAACCACGGATCATGCCACTGTACGTGTCAGGGTGGATGGTGATGAGGCCAATATCAACATCAAGGGGCGTACTGTCGGTATCAGTCGACGGGAATATGAATACCCGATTCCACTCGAGGAAGCCGAGGAGCTCCTGAAGCATTTGGTCAGTGGGGCGGCGATCGATAAGGTCCGATACAAGGTCCGCTGTGGTGACCATATCTGGGACCTGGATCTGTTTCATGGCGCCAATCAGGGGCTGGTGATGGCTGAGGTTGAATTGAGCCGGGAGGATGAGGCGTTCGTCATGCCGGAGTGGGCTGGTGAAGAGGTATCCGGGGATACCCGCTATTACAACGCCAACCTGGTGAAACATCCGTTTTGTGAATGGTAAACGGATGCCGAGAGGAGGCCTCCTGACGGCACTGTTGCTCTCCTGTTTGCTGATCGGCGGCTGTCAGGAGCAGGAGACGGAGGTGATCCGTATGGGACTGGCGAATGCACCGCTGAATCTCGATCCCCGTTTTGCTACCGACGCAACATCCGAGAGGGTGAACCGGTTGCTCTATCAGCGTCTGGTGGAGTTTGATCCCAACAGTATGCCGAAACCGGGGATCGCAAACTGGCAAGTGATTACACCTGTCCACTATCGTTTTACCTTGAATGATCAGGCTGGGGTATTCGGCAATGGTGAAAAGCTCAATGCCCGGGATGTGGTTACAACCTATCGTCAGGTGCTCGATTCGGCCCTGGGGTCTCCCAAGCAGGCGAGCCTGGAGCTGATTGCATCGATGGAAGTGATCGATGAGCAGCGAGTCGATTTCCACCTGAAGCGCCCCGATCCGCTTTTTCCCGCTTATCTGACCCTGGACATCCTCCCTGCAGAGCAGATTGAGAGGGCTCACGACTTTGCCCGTGAGCCTGTTGGCAGCGGCGCCTTTGATTTGATCGCCTGGCCACAAACCGGGGAGCTTCATCTGCAGAGGCGCTCTGACGGACAGGTGTTTCAACTCATCGCAGTTAATAACCCAACGGTAAGGGCATTAAAGCTACTGAGAAATGAGATAGATTTGTTGCAAAACGACCTCTCCCCGGAACTGATCGGTTATCTGCGCCGTCAACCGGCGTTGAGGGTGGAACAGCAGCCAGGCAGCAACTATTCCTATATCGGTTTCAATCTACAGGATCCCCTGACAGGGGAACTGGAAGTTCGACAGGCAATCGCCCACGCCATTGACCGGCAGGCGATTATCCGATGGGTGATGCAGGGGGCCGCGCGTCAGGCTGAATCCCTGTTTCCACCGGAGCATTGGGCCTCATACCAGCTGACATCCCATGAATATAATCCTGAAAAGGCCAGGAAACTGCTTGCTGAATTGGGTTACAGCGATTCGAAACCTTTGAGACTGACCTATAAAACTTCCAGTGATCCGTTTCGGATACGTCTCGCCACAGTGATACAGAGTCAGTTGAAAGCGGTGGGGATCGAGATCGATCTGCGCAGTTACGATTGGGGTACGTTCTTCGGTGATATCAAACAGGGTAATTTCCAGCTCTATAGTCTGAGCTGGGTCGGTATCAGGACGCCTGACATCTATCGGGATATCTTTGCCAGCGACGCATTGCCGCCGAGCGGGGCGAATCGTGGCCGGTATGTGAGCAACACGGTCGATCAATTGCTGAACCGGGCGGAGCAGACGGACAAACTCTCTACACAGGCAGAGCTCTATCACCAGATTGCAGCTGAACTGCACCGGGATCTACCCTATATTCCACTCTGGTATGAAGATCAATTGTCTGCCCAGGGAAGTCGTATCAGTGGTTATCAGCTGATGTCAGACGGTAACTACGATGGCTTGGCCGAGGTGAAACTGAAGCGTGCTTTGGATGGAGACCATGTGCAATCGACAACTGCAAATTGACCTAACCAGGCAGCAGCTAAGCTGTCTGGAATCCGCTCAAGAGGTGGCCTGCTACCCGGTCTCCACCGGATTGAATGGCCCTGGTGAATCAGTAGACAGTGGTTGTACTCCCCGAGGCAAGCATCGGGTGCGTATCAAGATCGGTGCTGGCTGTCCGCCAGACACAGTGTTTGTCGGCAGGCGCCCAACCGGTGAACGTTACAGCGAGTTGTTGGCGGAAAAGCAGCCGGATCGGGATTGGGTTTTGACCCGCATTATCTGGTTGTCAGGCATTGAAGCCGGTTTCAACCGGGGTGGTCAGGTGGATACCCTAAGACGATACATCTACATCCATGGTACCCCGGATCTTGAGCCCATGGGGGTAGCGAAATCCCATGGCTGTATCCGAATGCGTAACCGGGACCTTATCGAGTTGTTCGATTGGGTTGAGCCGGGCATGTTGGTGGAGATCAGGGAGTAATGGGGCGTTTTCTGTTGTCCAGGGTGGTGACTGCACTCGGCTCGATGTTAGGGGTTGCCTGTCTGGTCTTTCTACTGATTCACCTGGTGCCTGGAGATCCCGTGGATGTGATGCTGGGAGAATCTGCACGACTTGCAGATCGGCAGGCGTTGCGCGTCAGTCTCGGTCTGGATCAGCCGATTGAGACTCAGTTGGTAAACTATTTCAGTGGCTTGGCTCAATTCGACCTGGGGCAATCCCTGCATAGCAAACGACCTGTCAGTGAGTTACTGGCAGAGCGAATCCCGGCCACTCTGGAGCTGGCAATTGCGGCGCTTTTTGTGGCCCTGCTGATCGCTGTTCCATTAGGTATTCTGGCTGCCGTGGAGCGGGGTAAAGCCTGGGATTGGGGAGCGATGGGCTTTTCCATGCTCGGGGTTTCGATACCGAATTTCTGGTTAGGTCCCATGTTGATACTCTGTTTCTCACTTTGGCTGGGTTTGACACCGGTCAGTGGGCGAGGGGGCTTCACCAACCTGATCTTGCCGGCTGTGACCTTGGGCACAGGATTTGCCGCTATTCTGGCCCGCATGGTCCGTAGCAGCTTACTGGAAGTTCTGGGTGAGGATTTTGTTCGCACGGCAAGGGCTAAAGGCGTTGCTGAACTGCAGGTGATCTGGCGTCATGCGATGCGTAACGCCTGGCTCCCGGTGATTACCCTGCTCGGATTGCAACTCGGTGCACTACTGGGCGGAGCTGTCGTTACCGAGGTCGTGTTCGATTGGCCCGGTATTGGTTCATTGATGATCGAGTCGATTCAAAAAAGGGACTATCCCGTAGTGCAGGGATGCGTACTCTTTATCAGCCTGATGTATGTGCTGGTCAATACCTTGACCGATCTGGTGTATGGATTGGTCGATCCGCGTATACGGCTGGATGGTTCAATATGATCAGGTATTGGTTTCCACTTGGCGTGCTGGCGCTATGGGCAGTGGCGGCTATCACCGGGGGTTGGGTTGTGGATTCAGCCAACCAGATTGACCTGCAACGAATTCTCATGCGACCGGGTGATCTGGGGTTGATGGGCTATGACGACCTGGGGCGTCCGATTCTGCAACGGATCTGGGTCGGAGCCCAGGTATCCCTGTTGGTCTCATTTGGTGTGGTCTCACTCTCCTTGTTGATTGGCACGGCTGTTGGACTGTGTGCGGGCTATCAGGGTGGCTGGTTGGATCTGATCCTGGTCAGAATCATGGATGTGTTTCTGGCATTTCCCGGAATACTCCTGGCAATTGCGCTGGCCGGTGTCATGGGGCCAGGCGTGGACAATCTGATTATCGCTCTCTCTGCTGTGGGCTGGGTGGGATTTGCCCGTTTGACCCGGGGACAGGTATTGTCACTCAAACAGCGGGATCATGTTACTGCCGCGGTTGCCCTGGGAACGCCTCGTCATTTGATTCTTTTACGTCATCTGCTGCCTCTGCTCTCAGCACCGCTGATCGTGGAAGCAACCTTTGGAATGGCTGGCATGGTGATTGCCGAGGCTGGACTATCCTTTCTTGGGTTGGGTATTCAGCCACCTGATGCTTCTTGGGGGAGTCTGATCAGAGATGGGGCCAGCTATATGTTGATGGCACCCCACATGGTATTGGCACCTGGGGTGGCGATCATGTTGGTGGTACTGTCACTGAATATGCTCGGTGATCGGTTGAGGGATCGCTTGGACCACCGGTCTCACTCCTAAGCAGGGCGTGGCGTCAAATCAGCAGCCCCTTTCATGAACGACCCAATTCGACTTACTGCACAAAAAATGTTGTGAACAGCAGTGCCTCGACGGCATCTTTGCCGGTTGCGTCATCAAGGATTTTTTTGACTTCGGTGAGTGCAGCTTTGCGTAGCGCTTCTTTTCCATCAGGGGATTTAAGGGTTTTACCATCCTGCTCGGACAACAGCATCAGTAGAGCATGACGTATCGCCGGCCCATGCAGGGTCAAGGATTCGAGAAAAGCTTCGTCTTTGGTCATCAGCTGAATGTCGCAACGGATGTACTTCCCTCCCTTCGCCAGATTGGCAACCAGTGAAGGCTTGATCTGATAGTAGCTGATTGTTGGTGGAGCTTCTTCTACTTCCTCTTCTTCTTCCTCAGCCCAGACAAGTTGGCTGGGAATGAGCAGTAGGAGACAGATCAAAAAAAGATTTCGCATGATTCAAACCCTGATTTTCACTTCATCTATGTTTGCGGCATACTGAGTTAAAAATTTAAAACTTTAAGTAAGCTTATTGATTGAAAGCCCCAAGCGGACAGTATTTAAAACCCAATGACAATAAATGTACCAGGAAACAGCATTCAAAATTGCATAAAGGCTATTTGGTTTCCCCTTCTGGCAGTCTTTGATGCCAATTTGAACCAGGGAGAAATGGTATGAGTCTTGGGCCGGTGATGATTGATCTGGAAGGGCTGGAGATGACTCCTGATGAACAGGAGTTGCTCAAGCACCCAGCGGTGGGTGGGGTTATTCTGTTCTCCCGGAACTATCAATCGATGGAGCAACTCAGCCAGCTTTGCGCCGATATTCATGGCGTCAGAAGCCCTCAACTACTGATTGCTGTGGATCACGAGGGGGGGCGGGTTCAGCGTTTCCGTCAGGGTTTTTCAGAACTGCCACCCGCCGCCTGGTATGGGGAACAGTATCGTAAACACCCGGAGCAGGGATTGAAATTGACAGAGCTTGGTGGCTGGTTGATGGCCTCGGAGTTGCGTGCCTGTGGCGTTGATTTCAGTTTCGCACCGGTTTTGGATCTGGGCCTGGGGATCAGTGAAGTGATCGGTGATCGTGCCTTTTCCGCTAACCCGGATGAGGTTATCCGCCTGGCTCACGCATGGATGCAGGGCAGTCATGAAGCCGGCATGGCGGTGGTGGGTAAGCACTTCCCCGGTCACGGTGGGGTGGCGGCTGATTCCCATCTGGCCTTACCGATAGATCAACGGCGTTTCGAGGATCTGAAAATGGAGGATCTGCGGCCGTTTGAAAGTATGATCGAAGCCGGCATGGAAGCGATTATGCCCGCGCATGTCATCTATCAGCATATCGACAAGGATCTGGCTGGTTTTTCAGGTTTTTGGTTGAAGCAGGTACTCAGGAAACAGCTGGGTTTTCAGGGGGTGATTTTCAGTGATGACCTGGATATGGCTGCAGCCAGTGAAGCCGGGAACTACGCTGATCGTGCCATGGTTGCACTCGAGGCGGGATGCGACATGATTCTGGTCTGTAACAATCGACCTGCCGCGATAGAGGTGTTGGAAAGCTTGAAAACCTATAACGATCCGGCTGCCCATGTCCGATTGGTACGGATGCATGGCAGGAAGCAGCGCTCTCTACAGCAGATTCACCTGGACAGCCGCTGGAAACAGGCGGTCAATCAGCTTTCCGTAATCCCTCAGGAAACTCCGCTAAACCTTGGACTCGATCATGACGATTAGTGCACAACAGGCCGCTGAAGTATTGGCTGCAGCAGATTTGATCTATAACAGTCAACAGATTTCACAAGCCTTGGATCAAATGGCACTGGAGATCAGTGATCGGCTCGCGAACAGGGATCCACTGGTGTTATGTGTAATGAACGGCGCTTTGATTCCGGCTGGACAACTTTTAACCAGGCTGAGTTTTCCACTGCGTCATGATTATATCCATGCAACCCGTTATCGGGGGGGGACATCAGGCTCTGAACTGGAGTGGAAAGGACACCCCAGTGCCTCACTGAGTGGAGAGACGATCCTAATCATTGATGACATCCTGGATCATGGCATCACCTTGGCGGCGATTGTTAAAGCTTGTCAGGATGCTGGAGCAGAGGAGGTATTGAGTGCGGTTCTGGTGGAAAAGAGGCATGACCGGGGTATCGGTTTCAAAGCGGATTTTGTTGGATTGCAGGTGGAGGATCGCTATGTTTTCGGTTATGGAATGGACTATAAGGGCTACCACAGAAATGCTCCAGCCATCTACGCAATTCCTGAAAGTTAGTAATTTCCCTTATATTGAATAATGCTATACAAGGGTAAACCCTGCCTCGATTTCCTAGAAAAATAGTAGAGATATTAAGCACCTATTGCTATTTATCCACAAATAGTACAAGCTTGTACCATCATGGCGGAACCCGGCATCAGACCGGGGAGTCTTGACAAATTCAATAGAGTTCGCTTCTCTCCGACTGGCAGTCGGAGTTTGCACCGTTAAAGGAGGGTATAGTGTGAGCACATTGGAAAGTATGAAAGGTAGCCACACTGATATGCAGCAGATTATCAGTGATCTAAGAGCTATGATGACCAGGGAACAGTTGAGCATAAAGCCAAACGCAATGACAACTCACAAGATGATTTGCGATCTGGCGGAGATGATGAAGGGCCATATGTCAGACCAGGACCGGGGTGTCTATCCTGACCTGCTAACACATCAGGATCCGAAATTGAAATCCATGGCCTGGGGATTTCTGAATGGGCAAAAACCTATTAGAAAACAGTTTGAGCGATATCATAATAAATGGTTGAAGAACTGCGACTTCAACTTCTCAGATGAGTTTATCGCTGAAACCTTTGAGATCTTTGACATGATTGAAGATCGGATTCAGCGCGAAGAGACGATCCTGATACCAACATTAGAAAAGTCCGGGGTATTTGCCCAGGCCGTATAAAATCAGGATCATTGGAGGAGAAGTATCGGGGGGTAGTAGTTAGCCCCCTTTTTTTTGCCTGGAAGAAAGTCCATTCCCTACCAAGCCGCATAAATCAATCGATTCAGCCAACCACTTTTGCTATCTGATTTTCCACATTTTTCAATCACATACCTGGTTTTATCTACAACCAGCCTGAGCTGTAGGTGCTTGTCGAACTTCCGATGAGGAAATTGAGACAAATCGTAGCATCATGGATAAAGAGTCTCTAAGATAGCGCTCAGATTTTTTAATTCGAACTTTATTCAACTCAAGCAAAACTCAGGAGGTTCATTGTGGGCGTACTTGTTGGACGGGAGGCACCGGATTTTACTGCAGCAGCGGTGCTTGGTGATGGCACGATCGTTGATGATTTCAATTTCAGTAAGACGATCAAAAACAGATATGCAGTATTGTTTTTCTATCCTCTCGACTTTACTTTTGTCTGCCCCTCGGAACTGATCGCTTTCGATCATCGTCTGGAGGAGTTTAAGAAACGGCAAGTCGAAGTGGTGGGCTGTTCCATCGACTCTCACTACACACACAATGCCTGGCGTAATACACCGGTCAACAATGGTGGCATCGGACAGGTAGGCTATCCTCTGGTCGCTGATATGAATCATGCCATCTGTAAAGCCTATGATGTAGAAACAGCGGATGGCAATGTGGCCCTCCGCGGCTCCTTCCTGATCGATAAATCCGGCATTGTCCGCCATCAGGTTGTCAATGATCTGCCTCTGGGCCGAAATATCGATGAGATGATACGCATGGTCGATGCACTTCAGTTCAATGAGGAGCATGGTGAAGTCTGCCCGGCCGGTTGGAAGGACGGTGAAGCGGGTATGAAAGATACGCCTGAAGGTGTGGCAAACTACCTGGCAGACCACAGTGAAAGCCTCTGAGTAGGTTTCTCTCTGTTGTGGCCGGTGTCGATGCCGGCCACAATAGGGTATGGATCATCGAACAATAAAAGACCAAACAAAGAATGACTAAACTGGCCATCATCGGCGGTACCGGGCTGAATAAAATTCCGGACCTTGAAATCACTCACCGTGAAGTCTGTCATACGCCTTTTGGTGAGCCTTCCGCAGCGCTTACCCACGGCAGAATTGCCGGAAGTGATGTGGTATTCCTGCCCAGGCATGGGGCAACCCATACCATCCCGCCACATCGGGTCAACTACCGGGCAAACCTCTGGGCTTTACACCATATCGGTGTGGACAGTGTGATTGGTGTGGCCGCCGTGGGGGGCATCACGTCGGAAATGGCCCCGGGCAGGATTGTCATTCCTGATCAGATTATCGATTACACTTTTGGCCGCGACCACACGATTTATGAGAAGGATCTGCAGCATGTTACCCATATCGACTTTACCTACCCCTACTGTCAACAATTGCGGCAACGCCTGATCGATGCTGCCAATAGCAGCGGTGTGGGCTGTGTTGACAGAGGAACCTATGGGGCAACCCAGGGGCCGCGTCTGGAGACCGCCGCAGAGGTCACTCGGATGGAACGGGATGGTTGTGATATCGTAGGCATGACAGGAATGCCGGAAGCTGCCTTGGCCAGGGAGTTTGAACTCTGTTATGCCTCTTGTGCCGTCGTGGCTAACTGGGGGGCAGGTAAACAGGAGGCATCAATCAGCATGAAAGATATCGAAAAAAATCTGATTGTGGGGATGGAACAGGCGAGAAAGTTACTGACGATACTGCTTAGGGAGACTACCTAAGCCGGATCCAGAGACTGAGATAAGATGACGATCAGAAGTAATAATATTTTAATAACAATATGTTATAGGTCATTACTGCTTTTGATTCTAATGAATAGTCGTAACCTGCACGGCGGAGCTTTCGAGCTTGGCATGTCATCATTGAATGATGGTGATTTCGCAGAAGCATTCTGTCTCTGGCGGCCGTTGGCAATGCAGGGACATGTGGAGGCTGCCTATCATCTGGGCTGGCTCTATGCCAATGGTAACGGTCTCAGGGTTGATATCGATAAGGCGGTCTACTGGTGGAAGCGTTCTGCCGCCCAGGGACATAACGAAGCCATGTTTGCCCTGGCATTGGCTTACACCAATGGGGAAGGCATCAAAAAGAACCACCAAGAGGCGTTCAAATGGTATCGTACGGCTGCCGAAAGGGGGCATGGAGATGCTCGTGAGATCATAAAATCCAAGCTTCTGAAACCGGAAAAAGTACTGATAAATCAACTTAAAACAGTACTGCAGTCAGATTGGCTCAGTGAACGGAGAGTGGTTAAGGCTGATGTCGTCAATTTACGTGCCGGTCCGGGAACAGAACATCCGGTGGTTAAACGGGGCGAGGCCGGGGCCAGGCTGTTTATCATCGATCGCAAGGGAAAATGGTTGCTCGCTGTCGATCCGGACGACCTGAGTCAGGCCTGGATTGCAGACTGGTTAACAATACTCAGTGAATGAAGGTTTTGGTGGTATCAAACCGGTGATAAAAACGTGACTTTCAGGGCATGCTTGATGCGCCTAACATTTTGATTATTATAGAGTCAGGCTTGAAACAAGCTGCTGCGGGTATGACCCAACATCAATTTGATACCTTACTGCAGGCAGGCTGACAGCAAACTGTTTGGTCGCCGGGTTAATATTATCGATTCAATCAGTTTACAGGTACAATGTCGCAGTAATTATGTACGTCGTTATAGGGGAGTGAAGATGGCTGATGAGACTAACAGCGCAGATGATAGCGTAGAAAAGCAACCTCAAAAGACAGAAACAACAGTCAAAAAGAAAGCTGCGAAAAAGAAAGCTGCCAAGAAAAAGGTAGCCAAGAAGAAAGCGGCAGCAAAGAAAAAAGCCACTGCCAAGAAGAAGGTCTCAGCCAAGAAGACAGAGAGTAGTAAAGCTGCAAGCGCGAAAATCGCAACAGCCTCACAGGCCGAGAAGCCGGAAGCCAGCACTGAAGCAAAAGCTACAAGTGCGAAAGTCGCCACAGCCTCACAGGCCGAGAAACCGGATGCCGGTACAGCAGCTAAAGCTGCAACACCGACCACCGTGGCGGCGGCTGGTGCTCAAGCCTCTACTTCAACCACAGCTGCTGAGAGCAATAAGACGCCATCATCAAATGTGGTCGTACAGAAACAAATAGAAGATAAAGATATAACTTCGGAGGAGACATCCATGTCGACAACAACAAAAAGCTCAGGTGGCTTTTGGATAAAAATCATTTTCTGGCTGATTATTATTGTTCTGGGATTCATGTATATCCGTTCACTGGCGAAAAATCCGGTTGATGAATCTACAGGCGAGGTGTCGGATTCTGCTCAGGTTGAGGTCGCAACTTCGGAGTCAGATGCTCCATCCGCGACAGATCAGGCGGCCGCCTCACCCGCACCAGCCGCTGCTACCGACGAGGCTACCACAGACAATCAGCAAGCGAGTGTGGCTGAAGCTGAGAGTGGACAAAGTGAGGAGTCTTCATCAGCAGATGCTTCTGGTGAAGATTCCGGCAATCTGGCCTCAGGATCGAGCATGTCACCAGAGGTCAAGGTGTCAAGCCAACCAGCGGCGGCTGAGGCATCAGGCGAGGTGGATCAGTCATCTACCGAGACAGCGGCAGCGGCACAACCAAGTGAACAGGAAACGGCTTCTGATCAGCAGAGTGTCCATGATATGCACACCGAGTCTGTGACAAAAATCCTCAAAGAGTTCGATGAGTTGAGAGATGCGGCACAAGCAGAAATGGAAGCCATGCAGAACAGAATGCAGGCTGAGAGAGAGCTGCACGAAGCCATGATGCCACCACCACCACGTATGTACCGCAATCCTAATCCAGGTTACGGACCCTACGGTCCTGGTCCAGGTCCTGGGCCATATCAAGGCTACTACAACTACAGATAATTTCTGAAAGCATAAAAAAACGGGCTAACAGCCCGTTTTTTTATTTGCACACAACTCACCGTGTGCTGATTCGATCAGTGACCAATCAGTCGAGATGAGCCAACGCCGCATCATAGTCGGGTTCCTGAACGATTTCAGGTACCAACTGGGTGTAGACTACTTTGTTGTTCTCATCCACCACAACCACAGCGCGTGCGCAGATGCCAGCGAGTGGACCATCGCTGATCAAAACACCATAATCCTTGGCGAAGTTACGGTTATGCATCATGGAGAGTGAAACGACATTCTCCACCCCCTCAGCACTGCAGAATCGACCTTGAGCGAAGGGGAGGTCAGCAGAGACGACCAGGGCTACCGAATTGGACTTGTCGGCCATGGCTTTGTTGAAGGTGATGGTTGAGGTTGCACAGACACCGGTATCAAGACTGGGAACGATATTCAGTAATTTCTTTTTGCCGGCATAATTCTGTAAAGAGACATCGGACAGATCACCAGCCGTCAAAGAGAAGTCCGGTGCATCAGAGCCGACTGCCGGGAGCTCGCCATTGGTGTTGATTGGGTTGCCTTCTAGAGTGATCGTTGCCATTTCTTAATCCTGTTATTTGAGTTGAATTCTAAGAATAGCGCAGATTTTAGGAAGAACACTCAGTAAGATAAACCTTATTTTATTTATAGTAATTATTAAATAGCCTGAATTGGATCGAGAGCCAGGTCAGGGATTGATCATCCGTTCGTACCCTGGTCTTTGCTATGGGGCGTCAGTGGTGAAAGTTGATCGGTGCTCAGTTAATCAGCGGATGTGTCAGCTCTTCAGGCTGAATGGAATGGGTTTCGTAATAGTAGGTCCGACGGCAGAGCCCTGAAGACGGGTACTTAACCGATAAGGATGATTACCCCGTCGATTAAGAGACGAGTTCCTGATAGATCTCAGGTGTCACCTCCTGGGTAATCCCGAGCAGTATTTCCCGAAGCGGATCTGACATGACCCTGATGTCATTGATTTTGATGATCTCTTCAAATGATGGAATACCGGAGATTTCCGTATTTTGAATAATTACATCATCTGAGGGCAGTTCAGTGGAAACCGGACAGGAGATCAGCATCACAGGCAGGTCACCCAGGCTATCCACATGAATCGTCTCCAGATTAAAGCGCAGATCCTTCAGCAGATTCCTCATGCCGGTCTGTTTTTCCAGCACAAGGTTCAGTGTCATGCACTGCAGTAAGGTATGCGCCAACTCATCCTGAATCTGGCTTCTGTTGCCTTTCAACAGATCAGTTATCTGATTCGGTGCCATGCCAGGATAGGAGAGTATCCACTGCAGGGGTGAGGTGACCGTCAGTTCCGCGGATTTTCCCTCATTTTCGGCTTTGTAGGGGTATGTAACCGGTGTCAGTGCGGGGGTGGCTGCAAAAATATCCAGCGGTGGTGAGATATCACTGTCCAGCGAGAACGGCTTTTGCCTGGCAATGGAGAGGTAGTGCTTTTTCAGCTCTTGAAAATTCTTCTCTGCACCCTTGACGGAGGATTTGGAGCCCCCTCGGATGTACTCACCAAGGATCGGTTGAGGTGAAAAAAGTGGTGCCAGGGTAGACAAATAGGACTTGAGTTGTGTCTCGATCCGTTCAGATACTGAGCGGGTAAGCTTGCGGAGTTCTATCAGTCTTGGAATGTCGAAAGATTCTGTCATGAGATGCCCGCTTATTATTTGCCTGAGAACCAGGATTATCAGGCTGTTTATCCAAACGACAAGGCCTTTTCAATATGTGTCGCCCTAGGGCCTGTTAATACGAATCCAATATACCCTGCAGGGTCGGTCTGTTTTTGTGTCCAGCAAGGCACAACAGGACGTGTTCGATTCGTATTAACAGCCCCTAGGTAAGAAAGCTAATCAAATAAATGAGTTACGTCAATAAGTTTTTGTTGATTTGCTACACTCTTTCAGGAAAATGGACGATATTGTATAGTGAACTAAGGCAAGAACCGCCACCATCAGGTGGCTGCAGGATGTGAAGTAAGATATTGGGTCTATTGGCGTAGCCACTGAAGTTTGAACCCGGTTTTTTACGGCTCCGCTTAGCCATGAGTGATGTCTGCCTCATAGGGCTCGGAAGAAGGCCTTCCTGTGTTTGTTAGCGCAGTTGTAGGAGAGGTGATTTGGATAACCAATATCCTATGCCGGAATCGATCGGAAGATTCCAGTTGGTGGAAGAGGTAGGCGAAGGCGCAATGTCGATTGTCTACAAAGCTTTCGATCCTGAAATCAATCGGCCCCTGGCCATCAAGCTGCTCCGTGGTGAGTGTGCTGTTGACCCGGAATATCGATATCGCTTTCTGCAGGAGGCCAAAGCTGCAGGAAAACTGACCCATCCCAATATTGTCACCATTTTCGATGTCGGCGAAGTGGAGCAAGGGCCATATATCGCCATGGAGTTTCTTGAGGGACAAACCCTCGAGGAGATCATGGACAATGAGCAGGATATTACAACCCGAGATGTGGTTATCTATGGGATTCAATTGGCCGAAGCACTCGACTATTCCCATGCCCGGGGAATTGTTCACCGGGATGTCAAACCAGGCAACATCATCTCCCCCGGTTATGGCCACACACTTCGTATAACAGATTTCGGTATCGCCAGAATGGATGCCCCGAATAAGGAGCATAAAACCAGGATCGGTTCTGTTCTTGGCACACCTCAATATATGTCACCGGAACAGGTTGAAGGACAGCAAGTGGATGGTCGATCCGACCTGTTTTCACTCGGTGTGATTCTCTATCAATTGCTCACCGGTGAGAAACCGTTTGTTTCAGAAACCCTGACCTCCCTGCTGATGAAGATCGTGCAGGAAGAGCCTGCACCGATCGATATCAAGAAGACGGACATCCCCCAAAGCCTGAAAGCGATTGTCGAGAGATTGCTGAACAAGAATCCTGGTAATCGTTTTCAAACAGGCAAAGAGCTTGCCGATGCGCTGCGTCGCGTGATCCATGAGATTGATGAGAAGCAGCAGCATATCAATGAATCAAAGATCCTGCCGTTACGCATCAAGTGGACGGCAGTAATGGCAATGGTCGTCTCGTTGGCAATGGTTTTAGGTTCCTATCTGGTCTATCAAAAGCAAGTTGAGACGATGACGGAACTGACCTTGGACTCAGGTGGCTCTTTGGCTGATTTTATCGCCATTGAAAGCGCGGAAGCCGTATTGATACAGGATTGGGTGGCCGTTGAGACGTTCGTACAGGAGATCAACGATCGTCAACAGATCAGCTACCTTAAGATCTTTGATCACAGACGGGTGTTGCGGGCAAGTACATCACCGGATGAGGTAGGTGAAATTCTGCAACAATCGCTCTCTGGCGAGGTGTTGAAAGAGGAGGGGGGGATAGTCATCTCCGAAACCGAGTGGCAGGGTGAGGAAGTCTTTGATTTTCAAGCACCGTTGGTCTTTCAGAATAAAACAATCGGCGGTGTGCAGTTAGGTCTGTCTCAAACCTCACTGATCGCTGCAGCAGATCTGACTTTTTACACCATGCTCGGTCTTTTGCTGGCAGTTGTTCTCACTGTGGTTGTGGTGGCCTATCTCTTGGCAACCGGTATCACGCTGCCGATGAAAATCCTGAGAAAGGCGATGCGGCATATCAGTCAGGGTAACTACGCTTATCGGATACGCCAGGAACGTAATGATGAATTGGGCTTGATGTTCAAAGATTACAACAGAATGGCAGAGGAGCTGCAGAACAAGCAGCAGGCCGATGCTGAGTCTGATGATCAGACCCAATCCGATCTCAATACACAAACAGCTGCTCAGACCCAACCACAAATTGAGCCTGAGCCTGGGGCTGAGCCAGATGAGGATGATGATGAGACACGGATTGCGCCAGTAAAGCCGCCTTTGGATGCTGTAATCGGCGTGGATGATAGTCAGGAGCTAGACGATAATATGGATGATGCGACTAGAATCATAAAACGAAATTAGGCTGTTATGAGACTCTCTCGTCGGCTTACGGCCACAGTTAAAGGTGCATTGTCTAGGAATCAATCGGGCAGGCTGCTATCAGCCACAGCAATAAGCAACGATAAAAGATCAAAGTTGCTCATTGCCGGATTATTTCTCTCGCTCTTCGTTATGTTGGGTGTGGGGTGCTCGTCGCGTCCTGTCACATCTGAAATTTTAGCGCGGGATAGCGAGTTTATTGTGCTCAGGGGGGGGAATGAGGATGCCAGTGAGCTTGCGCGGCGCTATCTGGGTGATGAGAATCTCGGTTGGGTGATAGAAGATGCCAACGAGTCTCGATCCATTGCATCCGGAAATGAGATCATTATTCCGCTGCAGAATAACAACCCGATAGGCTTCGAATATGAAGGTTATCAGACTGTTCCCATATTGTGTTATCACCGCTTCGGCAACAAGGGGGGGCGGCTGGAAGTCAGTGCGGAACAGTTCGAACAGCAGCTAGCCTACCTCAAGCAGCATGACTACAGAGTGATTCACCTTGATGAGCTGTATGGTTTTTTGAAAGGTGAGCGTGCCTTGCCGAAGCGATCGGTGGTGTTAACCATAGATGATGGTCATCGATCCATCTATACAATCGCCTATCCACTTCTTAAAAAGTTTAATTTTCCTGCAACGGTATTCGTTTATAGCGATTATATGAATAACGGTGGATTGAAAACCAGTGAGCTGAAAACCATGCATGCCAGTGGCTTGATCAGTTTACAACCTCACTCCAAGACTCACTCGAATCTCGCTCTGAATGGCGTTGGGGAAAGTAAGTCTGAGTATCATAAGAGAGTCAGGGATGAAGTTCGGTTACCCAGCCGTAAATTGGAAAGTACACTGGGAAAAGCGCCAAAATACTATGCCTATCCATTTGGTGATACCAATGCTCAAGTGATTGATGAGTTACAGGCAAACGGTCTATTGCTCGGTTTGACAGTTCAGTCCGCTGCCAATGCCGCATTTACCTATCCCTATCTTCTGAACAGAAGCATGATTTTTGGAGACCGGAGCATAGATGATTTTGCCGCAAAGCTGAAAACCTTCCAGGCCCGGTGATGTTGTGATCAGTTTCCTTCGTACTTTTTTGTTATTACTTGTCACTCTGTTTATTTTATCCAGTCTGGGATGTGCGAACAGACAAGTGGCAAAGACTGGTAGTACAGGAAGTTACCCGAATCCAAAGAGTTTTATGCTATCGGCAGCTAAACATGAAAAGAAAGGGGATCTCTACAGGGCGCTGAAGGAATATCGTATTGCCCGTACATTGTCACCGGGCAGTCGCAAGCCAGCCAATCAGGTCAAGAGGCTGGAAAACCTGATAGCAGAAAAAACAGCTAAGTTAATGGCGATCGCCGAAAAGAAGTATCGGCAAGGTAAAACACAAAGTGCAGAGGTGCTGTATTTGAAAATACTGACCCTCGATCCAAAATATAAAGCTGCCTTTAACAGACTGCGCGAACTCAATAAGAAACAACTTCATCGGAAAATGCAGCAGAAAGTGGCGCTCTCCCAGCGTTACCGAAAAAACAGTACTCGTAAAAAGAACCGGCAGACTGAAGATGAGGGGTATATCTATTCCCGCCAAGCCATTTTAGAGGCAGAAAACCGGGCTAAGGATGTGGCAGGTTATATTGGCGAGCTTGAAAAACATATAACAAAATATCCAAATGACATGGAGCTCAAGAAGATGCTGTTGAATGTCCGGATTGTTCAGGCGCGTGCAGCATTTGGAGCATCAGATTACGACAGGTCGCTGAGCCATCTGACAGATGCAGAAGAGTCGCTCAGTAGCGATAAAAAGCTTCTGAAGAAGCTGTCGGACGCCCGAAAAGAGTTCGGTAAAGAGCTCTATTTGAAAGGGTTGAGACGTGTCCGTTCCGAACCGGTCAATGCGATAGAGATTTGGAAGATAGCGTTAAAGTTTGATCCGCATGATAAACGTACTCAATTGAGGATCGATACTTTTGAAAACCGCTAGACTAGGGGCTGTTAACACTCTGCAGAAACTCTGCTCACTGCAACTCTTTGTTGTTCCAGGGTATGCGAAGGAGTTTCAAGGTGCCGAATGGAATTACCAGTAGTGCGAGTAGGATGAACAATTCGTACCACGCTAAGCTGGTGAGTTGTGTGGTAGCGGGGTAACGGGTTTCGAGGCTATGAACAAATAGCAGCAAAGGCAGAAACAAAGTGCCTATGGCAAAACTAGTGAGTGCTATTTTGTAGAGTTGTCCCATCATATTTGGTAGCCAAAGGTCAAACAAACTTCAGTTACGAATAAGCTTACACTCCTGTAACAACGTAACCAGTGACATATCCATCTGCCTGAGTTAGCGACTCATTTCAGAGCTTCTTAAGCCAAAGGGCTTTAAAAAACAGCAAGATGCGAATAAAATTCCGTGTAAGATTGATAACCTGGGAACGCAAATCTTTTTTCAGGATTTCGATTACTCAGTAACAACATCAGTGATCGCGGACAGGCGCATTTAATGGATCAGGATCATGGATTTCACATAAAGGTCTGTTTCTGTTAAATCAGCTTGTTATGCCTGTAACTTAAAGCTGTAAGTGTTAAAGGTGACGATACTGGGTTGGATCTATTTGATTAGGGAGATGGATTATGGAGTTATGGGTCAGATTTGAGTATTTGGGTAAACAGGGATTTGGCACCTTACGGAATGATCATATTGCCGTTTATCAAGGGGATATGTTTCAGGAGTCGAAAGCGACGGGTGAATTTCTACCGGTTGCGGATATTAATCTGTTAATTCCCTCTCAGCCGTCGAAAATGATCGGTTTGTGGAATAATTTCCGTTCAAGGGCGGCAAAAGAGGGCTGGTCTCAGCCTAACCATCCGCTCTATTTCATGAAGGCCAATGGCTCCTTTCTGGCGAGCGGACAGACGATACGGCAACCGGAAACCTATGATGGCCCGGTGGCATTCGAAGGTGAGCTAGGCATAGTGATCGGGGAGCGTTGCTGCAACATCAACGAGGATGAGGCAGACAAGTACATTTTTGGATACACCTGCGTCAATGATGTTACTGCCAGAGGACTGATGAAAGAGGATCCATCATTTGTTCAGTGGACCCGAGCCAAAAGTTTTGACACCTTCGGCGCTGTCGGGCCGGTTGTTGCTACTGGACTCGATGTTGACTCGTTGACTGTCAGGACACTGCTTGATGGTGTAGAGCATCAGAACTATCCGGTTGAAGACATGTTTTTCTCCCCAAGAGAGATTGTCAGCCGGCTCTCAAGGGATATGACACTCAATCCTGGCGATGTGATTGCCTGTGGTACCTCATTGGGCGCTGGGCCTATGTCTCAGGGATCCACGGTTGAAATACGAATCGATGGAATTGGCTCTTTGGTAAACCTTTTCGAGTGATTGAGAGACTATTTCACTAATAGAGAAATACCGCTGACAATGAGCAGTAGGCTGATTCCCCTTTGAAAGGTCTGCTGCGAAAGATTGCTGTGTATCTGCCCACCAATGTACATACCAATGGCCATCAGAGGAATCGCAACCGCAACGACTTTGAGTAACGCAAGGTCAAAGAAACCGGTTGCCATGTAACCTATCAAGCGTCCAATGCCATCGATCAGAAATATGGTCGCAAATGTCGCACGAAATTCTGTTTTGTTAAGCCCTCTGAGCTTCAGATAGAGGACATAAAACGGACCGCCGGTACCGAAAAGCGTGCCAATGAAACCTCCCAGAGTTCCACCTGGGGCAGCCCATAGCAGAGAGGGTGCGGCGTTTGGTGTTATGCTGAAGAGTGAATAGACAGCGAACAACAGCAGAAAGATTCCCAAGCCATAACGAAGTACCTGAGCATCGACTGAGTTGAACAGATAGAGAGCCATCAAAACCCCGATGATCGAAAAGGGGAGGAGTGGCAAAATATCCCGCCAGCAAATTGCTTCACGGTGCTTTACACCGTGGCTTGCAGATGCAAGGTAGTCCAGTAATACAATCAGAGGTACTGCAAATGACAAGGGGAGCATCAATGCAAGTAAGGGTATAGCAATAAGACCTGAGCCAAAACCTGCAATACCTCTTACCAGATAGGCAGAACAGATAATGATCGCGGCAATTATTATATTTGTTGTCGAAAGTGCTTCAAGCACATTAAGTCCATTTTGCTAGATATCAATATCAAATCTATTGCTGCGAACAAATGGTTCCATTAAAGATTACATAACGATAAGCAAAACTCTGCTTTCAGCCTGATTCCGTTCGAGATTATCCCGCAAACAATTCCCAAAAATATAGTTTAATCCTGGATTTAATCCAATAGATTACAATAGTTTCAGCGCTATTATTCATGCTCTTTTATAGAAGTCAATTGAGCAAAGTCAATAGAACTAAAGCATAGCTCATAGCCATGACGAATTGTGATCAAAACCTGATTGTTTCAAGCAGAATCAACAAACGTAGGAATTAAATTCTTGCTTAAGATATCGCATTCACACATACCGGTATAGCTATTGTTAACCAGGGGGATATGATTAAAAAACTGTTGTAAAGTCGTGTGCAACCAGCAGCCAAACTGAGACGGAGTTTTACTCTAGAAATAGGTTGTTGTTAGTTTGGTTTGTCAGCATTGGCAGCAGGACATGCTCAGTCACTGGCTGATTCAATAACTCCAAGCAGTGATCACCACCACAGCCTATCAATTGGGCTTCGAGTCTATCCTTTGAATCTGCTGTTTCATCTCCAGGGCTCGTGCTTTGTAACCCGGGGCAAGTGAATGGTTTGGATCCAGTTCCAGGATCTTATTCCAGAACCCGATGGCTTCATCAAGCTCTTGTCGTCGAAACAGTTGCATGGCCTGACGATGGTAACTGCCAGTCAGTTGATTTCTCACCCTTATTTGAGACTCTTGTGCGGATTGATTGTCAGGATCATAGGTCAATACCTGGCCATAAGTGCGATACGCGGTTTGATATTGTCCGTCACGCTCTTCATTCTCTCCTTTTTGTAACAGCTTGCGGGCTTCGAGCTTGTCTTCCACATAGATGAGTTGATTGATTGCGCTGTTATCAGAGGCATCGAGGATGATCAGCTTTTCCAATGTCAGTCGGGCACTTTCCAGGTCATCCTGTCTGATCAATTGGTTTGCGTGCTCCGTGTAGTAACTTGCCAGCTGGGTACGTACCTCTGTAGCTTCGGGGTTACGGCTGTTCTCACTTTCCAGCAGATAGATGGCTGCCGGCAGGTCTTTATCGGCACGCAGCTGCCGGGCAGAAGTCAGTGCGTCATCACTGTTTGGGGTGCTATCAACAAGTGTGGTTGCTGTCTCTTCCGGCTGTTCGAGATCAGCCTTTGGCTCCACTACCAGCGCAGTTTCCGAAGCTGGATCGACCACTGTAACCGGTTCAGGAGTTGTTGACGGCGGTGGCTCATCTACCTGGGAAGAGACTGTATTCAGATCGCTAGAAGTGTCAGGTTCGGTTTCGCTCTGTACGGGTTCTTCAGTCAACGCCACTTCAGGCTTCTGCTTGGCTTTGGGTTTTGCCTTGATTTTGACCTTTTCCGGCATATCCCCCGGCACGCGAATACGCTGACCCGGAGCCAGTTTACTGGGGTTATCCAGCTTGTTGTATCTGGCGAGAATGACAAATTTGTAGGCATCGTTAAGAAAATTCTTAGCAATCAGGGAGAGCGAATCACCCGGCTGCACATCGTAAAAGAAGTTTTTAAGTCCGAGATACTCGATAGGATCTGCATCCATCTGCTCCAGCAGATGGTTGGCCCGGCTATGATCTGGATCATCCATCAAGGCCCAGTTCAGCTGGTTACGGGCATTCTCATAGTCACCCTGCTGCAGATGTTGCAGCGCTTTTCGTACCCGCTGATTGGGCGTCAGTGAATCGGTAGGTGGAGGGATAGCCTCTTCGATTGGTTCCGGCTCCATGGCAACCGGTTGCGCCTCTTTTTTAGGGCCGGTCAACTGACAGGCACTGAGAGCCAGCACTGAAATGACAATGAATAGGAATTTGCAGAAATCCCGAAAGCTGGTTACCTCATTCACTTCTTAGATTCCTTTTGGCGGCTTGTAGCAATTAGCTGGATTGTCATGTCGATCAATATAGCAGATTAGATTTCATCGGGCTGCTGGTTTTGCACCGCTTTCGCTTGCACCATGACCAGGGTGACATTATCTCTGGCACCTCTGTCCATGGCCAGGCTAATGAGTTGCTGTATTGCATCCTGAAAGCTGTAACGTCCTAGAATTTCGGCGATTTCTGCATCCTTGATCTCTTTGTTCAGTCCGTCACTGCAGAGTAGAAACAGGTCACCGTCACAGGGTTCCACCATTTCAGCATCCAGCTCCAGGACCTCGGCAGCACCGACTGCCCGGGTGATGTAGTTGGCGATGGACGACTGTTCAGCCTGATCGGAAGTGACCAGGCCCTGTTCGACCATCTCTTCGATCTGACTGTGATCGCGGCTGAGTTGCTTCAGGTTTCCGCGACGATAGAGATAGATACGGCTGTCTCCAGCCCATTGATAGATGCAATAACCATCATAGGCCAGTAGGGTAACCACCGTTGAGCCGATGATCTCGCCACCCCGCTGATGGGATTCCAACAGCAGGTGCTGATTGACCTGATGCAGGCTTTGTTCGACGTTTCCGGCAAGTTCACCGATTGAGTTACCTGGGTCGACCGATTTTAACTCACTCACAATCATGCCTGATGCAAGGTCCCCGGCAGCATGCCCACCCATTCCATCGGCAACCACCCAGATTCCCAAGTCAGCCCGATCGAGGCAGGCATCTTCATTGATGCTGCGCACTTTACCCTTATCAGTCAAGTGGGCAGAGACCCAGTAGAATCGATTCTGGGTCATAAGGATTCTGGTGTTTCTGAAGTGGCGAATCCCATGCTGTAGGCACCGGTTTCTATCTCTTCCCAGCCATGCTCTGTCCAGGCGCCATCAATCAATGCACTGGCTCCTCTTATCTGTGGTAGACCCTGACAGATCAACAGGGAGGGGGAGATCCGCTCTGAACCCTGTGTCCACCAAATGCTGTAGGCAAATAACAGTTTTTTCATCAGATGGGGCATAAACAGGGGGTAGAGACCACGCAATGCGGCCTGTTCCTGCAACTGAGCATGCCAGGCATTGTTCAGCGGGGTAGCAGGTGCATCCACCTGAGTCAGTTCTTCCCGCTCCGCCGTTGGTGCGCCGAGCTGCCTCAGCTGTTGTTCCAACGCCTCCATCTGGAAACCATCCTCCAGACAAGATAGGGCAAGCTCTTCCAATCGGGCAAACCAACTCTCCGACTCCTCCATGAACAGAAAAAGATTAAACTTCGGATCGAGTTTTGCTGCCAGGGTAAACGGGTAGTAGCGACCAACCCGGTCGACGCTGGGCATCATGATTCCCGCCCACCCCTGTTCGCCGCAGATTCCTGGCGAGAGTGCGAAACGCCACATGGGGCTGGTCAAATAGTTATCGAGCCAGAAGTCTCCAAGCTGTTCCCGGCTGTTGGCGATCGCCTCCTGCATCCAGGTCTCCCAAGGGGCAATGAAGCCGCGTGGAAGCCGGCGGGTGACAAAATCCCCCAGTGAAGGAATCTTACCGTAGAGGCCTGGAAAGTCCTCGTTTTGCAATGAGTTCAAAGTCTGTTCGGACACCGGAAGTCTGCCAATTCTTTTAGCTGGAATGGATTGAGTGCACCACTTGCGCGTAGTGCAAAATGGGATTTACGGCCACCCACATCAAAGGTCACATTGATGGTTTCAGGGGTGTTGGTGGCCTCAGATGCAGCCTGATCGATCATGCGGAACCAGCCCCAGGGTCCATCCTCAGTCAGACCGGAGGGTTTATTACCTGCGGGCGGCGCAAGCAGGATCTTGGCATCGCTGATGCCGGAATCATCCGGCCAGGTGAGTCGGTTCCAGCGGGCCGGGCCATGGTTGTATCTGACCCGCTGCTGATTAATCAGCAGAGTGATCTGAGTGATCGTGGTGTCCATGCTCAGCGGTTTGATTTCGAAGTTGATCTTCGGCTCCGGACTACTGCCGCTGAAGAAGGCATCCCGGATCACCGCTGCCCGCTGAAACTGCCGCAGGGTACTGGTCGGTATGCCCAGGGTTTTATTGCCGGCCGCATTCCAACGCCAGACTCTGCGTGAGGTATCGACAAAATCGATCAAGTAGGTATTGAAAAAGTTCTCCATCATCCCGCCTGGACCGAAGAAGCGTCCAAAATCACTGATCGTCACTTCACGAACGCTGTTGCGCTCCAGTGGATAGCGTCCCGCCAGGCTGCGCTGACAGAAAGGCAGAAGCTGGGTGTTCCAGACAGAGTTGAGATGGCTTCTGACCCCCGAGACGGTCAGATTGGAACTGCCGTCCGCCAGGGTATTGATCATGTTGGCCAGTGGGCCGGGTTGACGCTGCGCCTCCAGTTTCAAGCGGCTGATCACACCACCGGATGCCGGATCTCGCGCGGCGTTGAATGCTTGACTCGACTGATTGCCGGCTGAGGCAATGGAGTTCATGTGGGCATACAGTTCGTTGAGCATCTCCAGGGTTCTCTCCAGCGGAGCCTGCTCACCCTCCTGGGCATTGATCATCCGGTTCAGATCAGCAAAATGTTGATCCACCGGTGTACTCAGCAGCTGCTTTTCGGGCTCCTGCTGGCTCTCATCCGGTGATACCTGAAGGATTGAAGCCAACTGGCGGGTAATGCCTGATCCGTGTTCTGCCGCCAGCTCAGCCGCCTTCTGAGCGCCTCCCGGCAGGCGGGAGAGGGTGGTCTGCTCATGCACCAGTTTCAGATAGCGGCGTAGCGGCGAGGTAGGTCCGGAAAGAACATTCAACACCTCGACAGCCTGGCGCATATTATTGAAAGGTTTTACCCGAATGTCTGCCAGTAGCTGTTCCCAAATACGGATGTACTCGGCGTAGTAGAGATCTTTGACCCGGCTGCTGAGCCTGGCCAGGTCGGTCTTGCCGATGATCTTTTCCAAATCAGGGCCGAGAATCCACTTCTCCTCGAGCAATTTATTGGCGATTGACAGATGGTCCTTGAGGAACAGTTTATGATACCCCCCATAGGTAAACAGGCTGGGAATCTCCTTATCCAATGGTTCACCGGAGCGACGACTGAACACCAGTTCCGCATCGGGGCCGATCTCCTGGGTTAGTCGCAATGCGGCTATCGAGCCACCTGCGGTGGTTCGTTTCATCCGATCATAAACCCGATCTGCAAGCGGTACTCTTAACAGGTCATTGCGTACTCGGCCGATCAGCGCCTCATCCAATGGGATGGTTGGCGGCATCGGCATCTGGCTGAGCAGGGCATCCAGATGGCCCGCTAGGGCCTGACGGGCTTGAGCGTTTTCCCCACCAGGCAGGCTGAGCTGCCACTGCAACTGCATCCAGGCCTTCACAGTCTCCGCATCGTAATGCTCCTTATCATCGAACATCAGATAGACCTTGAGCGCCTCATACAGATAGTCAGGGTTGTTACCCTGCTGTTTCAGCTGACCTTCAAGGCTGAGAATAATGCGTGGCAGGAACAGGTTTTTAAGGCTGTTGTGGTAGGCAGTGATCGCCTCGCTGCCCAGTTTATCGCCCTGGTAGAGTCCGAGTCCCATCAACCAGGGGATCTCTTTCTCCTGATCCTCATAGCCGCCAGGGATCCGTCGCACCAGCTCCAGGGCGGGTACCACATTGGTCAATGTCAGATCATCAGCGGCCACCCCGTTGACTTTTTCGTCTGCGGCATTGGCCTGAATGGCAACCTGATCGATATAGCTTTGATTGCGGCTGTAGCTGGTGAACCAGGCAATGCCAGCCAGTAGAGCCAGGGAGATGGCGCCCACATAGGCAATACGTTGTAGCCAGGCCCGCTGTTTCTCAACCCGGGTATTGATACCGGCCAGATGGGATTCGGCAAAGATCAGATCCTTGAACAGTCGGTTGATGAAAAAGCTGCGGCCAGTACCGGAAAAGGCTGGGGCAATCTGACGGTTGAGGCCAAACTCCTGGGCCATCGAACCAAGCAGACGGTCGATCGGCGTGCCTTCCTGAGTGCCGCTGGTGAAGTAGATACCCCTGACCATTGGGGTTTCCTGAAAACGGTTCTCGCTGAACGCTTCCTGGAGAAAGGTCTCCGCGGCTTCACGCAGTGCGCTGAACTGTTGCGGAAAGGAGTAGATCAAGACCCGACGTTTGACGTCCCGCTCCTGTTCAAGCCGGTCCATCAGGCGGGCATCGATACGCTGCTCCAGGGCTTTGAATTCACCCTTGAAGTGGTTGATCACATCATCCTGGCTGCCTTTTTCATTGAGCGGAAAGGTCATTCCCCAGACCTGGTTACGCTCATCCCGGCTCAGATTTTCGAAAAATTCATTGAAACCCGCCAGCAGGTCGCACTTGGTGAACAATACATAGATTGGGAAGCGGATACCGAAGTGGTCGATCAGCTCTTTGACCCGCAGACGAATCGCCTTCGCGTGATTGATTCTCTCAATGTCGGTCAGCTGCAGAATGTCCTCCACGCTGATGGCGATCAGGGCGCCATTGATCGGTCTGCGTTTGCGATGTTTTTTCAGCAGATCGAGAAAGCCCATCCAGGCAGCCCGGTCCACCTCTTCGTAACTGTCCTGGGTGGTGTATCGACCTGCGGTATCCAACAGTACCGCATCATCGGTGAACCACCAGTCACAATTGCGGGTTCCACCGATACCCTGTACCGCATCGTTACCCAGCTTGTCCGCCAGTGGAAAGTGCAGCCCCGAGTTGAGCAGGGCGGTGGTTTTACCACTTCCAGGTGGCCCGATGAACATATACCAGGGGAGCTGATAGAGATATTGGCTATCCTGTTTACCCCCCAGTTTCGACTCTTTGAGAATGCGGATCGCATCGTCCAGACGTTGCCCGAGAATCTGCACCTCTTCCGCCGACTCCTGGGTCGATACGGAGGTCTGCTCTTTCTGACCGACAACGGACTCCAGCATCTGCTGGTTTTTCTTGCGTGCTGCAAACAGCCGTCTGGCCTGATTGGCCGCCCAGAGCAGAATGATCACACCGATGGCAATCAGTCTGGCCATGGGCGAGGCAAGAGGTTCGCTGCCGGCAAAGGCAAACAGGGGGCCGATCAACCAGATGATCACCGAGATCGCGATCAGTCCCAGGATGGCGACAAACCAGCGGTTTTTTATGATTCTCAATATTGCCTGCATGGTGTACGCAAGTCCTATTGTTTTACAAGAGTGATCTCCACACGTCTGTTACGTGCACGTCCCTCTTTTGTGTCATTGGATGCCAGGGGCTCTGCCGAGCCACGCCCTTCACTCTGAATTCTTGCGGGTTGGCTTAAATCCAGAGCCAGTAGTTTGGCCACGGATTCAGCACGCGCCCTTGAGAGGTGCCAGTTGGAGGGGTAGCGAAGACTGCGTATGGGAATGTTGTCAGTATGACCGACCACTACAATCTGTCCCTCGAGTCTATCCATTGCCTCGGCAATACGATTCAGTAGTGGCAGGAATTGACTGTTGACTGCCACTTTGCCGGAAGCGAACAGACCATCCCCGGCAATTCTGACCGTACCCTCCAGATGATTCTCTGCAACGCTGACTAAACCCTGAGTGATCTCATTGGCGAGCAGGACTTTGAGTGAGAGTTCCGGTTTGGGCGGTGGTGGCGGGGTACGCTCAACCACCGTTTGCACATTGCGGGCAATGTTGTGCAGTTCGGCATGTACCGGATCGGATTTGACATTCAGGCTAAGACTGAATCCGGAGAACATCAGCATCAGCACCACACCGGATATCGCCATCACCACCCAAAGCGGAACATACTGAACCAAGGCATTCTGTTTCAGTGGTTCACCCCGCCAGTGTCCGGAGAGATCCCGTTCATACTCATCCCGGTGGTTACGAAGAGTGCGGTATAGATTGTCTTTCAGGGTCTGCAGTTGTGCATAGCCATCCGGAAGAGGACGATAACGACCTTCAAATCCGAATGAGAGACAGACATACATCAACTCCAGCAGCTCAAGATTCTTGGCGGGATTCTGCAGAAGTTTTTGCAGCAGTTGAAAGAATTTTTCCCCACCCCAGGCCTCCTTGTGCAGGGTCACCAACAGGCTTTGATCACGCCAGATGCTCTGATTGCCCCATGGAGTGGTGAGGACCAACTCGTCGGTAACCGTGCAGAGTACATAGCGAGCCCAGAAGGTGGTCTCCTGTTCCACACCCTGTTCCTGGGCTCTATTTTCGAACGTCCGGATCTTATCGATGATGGAATTTTTCAGTGACACCGGATCCGAGTGAGAAGGGGTGTCACGCAGTCGGCCCATCATCGATAACAGCGAGGAGGCAGCGACCTCAAGCTTGTTCGCCCCATGGCGCATCGGCAGACTCGGGGCTGGGCCGAGAGGGCGTTGCGGGGGCGGCTGACCTGTTGGTGCCGTTTGGGGTGGGGGAGTGGCAGGGCCTTTACCACCCGGCCTTGGCCGGATGACTGTGCGATCGCCGGATTCGTTGGGCTTCATGCCAAATGGGTCATCGTGATCCATGGTCAATTACCTTTTATCGCCCAAAGTTCAAGTTCCAGACCCGGAAATTCACCTCCTATATGTAAGGCACATCCGCCTGAGGTTTCAAGCAGGTTCCAATAGTCGTTATTCTTGTCGAGCTCGAAATAACTGAAACCTGCATTGTAGGGAATTTGTCTTGGGGCTACGGAGAGAATGCGCAGCCCAATACCGGGCAGTTGCAGATTGACCAGATCGCGGATTTTTTCCACCGGGCCAATCTTGGTTTGTGAGGGAAAGCGTCGTTGTAGCAGATCCGCCGTCATACTGGCATTGACCGCCAGCACGAATACCGCATCGCTCAACAGGGAGCGGTCCGATACGGTTGCAACACGGATGCCATACTTGCGCTCTTCCAGGGGTATGGATACTGCTTTCTGCTCCAGCACCATGCTCAGGGATCGTCGCAGCTCGCGGATCACCGGTAGAAAGGTCTCATGCAGAGACTGGTGCTGGTAGAGCGGAAAGGTCGGTGGTCGTTTATTGCTGCTGGTGAAGGTTGCCAATTCACCGGCCAGCTCCAGAGCGGCTTCATAGAAGCTCACTGGATGCAGCGGCACCCGATTGCAAAAGTGGGTGTAGAGTGGTTCATAACGGTTGACCACCTGCAGCATCAGAAAGTCTGCTACTTCCGCAATCCCTTTACCGCCATCCACCAGTCTGGAGGCAATGGCATCGGCACGGTGATGAAGCAGGCCTTCGATCTCTTTGAGATAACCGGCAAGTCTGGGGGATACCTGGCAGTCGAGACAGGGTGGAATGAAATCCTCATCCAAAACCAGCATATCGTCAGATCGACGCTCGATAATTTTGGCCACGGCAAGATGGGCAAACTCCTCCAGCTCGGCGTCTCCAACCAGCAGTCGCAAGGTCGGTTTGGCAACCTGCAAGGTGGAGCTGTTGGAAGATCCGGCAATACCATCCTTGATGTCGATCTCATCCACCAGAAAGCGCTCCAGCCCCGCTTCCTGATCGGAAAACCTCACTTGGGCTGTGCCTGGCCTTGAGAGGGGCAGTGCCAGGTAGATGATGGTGCCTTTATGCTCTGCCGGGATCTCCAGGGGAGGCGGGGGATTGTCGTGCCCCGGGATATCGAAGGTGGTGCCATCCGGCAGTACACCGCGACAGGATTCTATGGCCAGACGACCGAGTGCCAGGGCCTGGCGATCAATTTTTAAATGGGTGAAGCCCCAGCTGAAGGGTGTTAGATCAGCGCATCGGGTTTCGATGCGGTGCTCTAAGAACCGCTCCTGCTGTTGAAAGTGGTGAGGTCTGAGGAACATTCCCTCCGACCAAACGATCCTAGACATCCAAGACATGGGCTTCTCTTATTTGTGTTTCAGGATGTTGATGCCGCTCTTACCGAACTCTATCACAAAGGCTGTTTCATCGTTCACATCGATCTCGATGGTACGGCGCCATGTGGCGTTTTCGATATCCCGGTAGGCGCCAATGACGCCCAGGTATCTGGTGTCAGGTTGCAATTCACGCTCAAGCAATTTGCTCTCTCCAGGCTGAAAGTGAAATTCATCGCGCATCAGCAGTTCATCACCCAACAGGGCAACATCCTGTTCGAAAAGATTGAAGAAATCCGCATTATTGAAAACACTCAGCGATTTCAATTCGTAGATTCTTGCAACGATAGGTGAGGGCCTTCCATTGATATCCGGGTTCACTCCCTTTTCGGCATTCAGAGAGGCCTTTACACTGGATACACTGGAACAACCTGATGCAATAAAAATTGTCACTAGTCCGATAACGAGCAAGAGTTTTTTGATCATCTCTATCTTAAAACCTTTTATCTAAATGGGGATCCGTGTGTTTCAGAGCTTCCAGGCGTCGGATCTGCTCTTCATAGGCCTGGGAAAAAGTGCGACCGAACAGCTGGTGGAAGTCATCTTCCGCCTCCACGGCGATTTCGCTGTAGAGTTCAGTAAACAGATCCCAGGTTTTTGCGTGACGATAGAGGGGCAGCTTTTCCAGCAGTGCGGATTGACCAAGCCGCTTTTCCAGAATCTCCGGTTTAAAGCGCTGTAACACCACTTGCAGGGCTGCCTGCATACCCACCATCACAGCCAGCATGTGGGCTTCGATATCCTCATGGGCCTCTTCAATGGCATTCAGGGGGGGAAGATAGCCACTCTTCTGGCTGGGGTTGACCAGATGTCGTAATGCCTCTTCGGTATTGATGGAGAACTTGAGCGGATTGTTCTCCACCGGCTGAATCATGGTTTGCGACATGCGGAATTCACCCTTCATCTGGGCTCTGGCACGCAAAATTGACATGGTGCCTTCAACGTTCGCCCGCATGGCGCTGCCCAGATTAGATAACAGATCAGCCAGGGAAATTCCCTCAAGGTAGGTCTCCGGGATACCCAACCCTTCCGCAAGTGCCCGGCGTAAACCTGCAACATCACTTGTTGTGCCAGCTGTGGCAGTGACTGGTTGAGGTGCCGGTGGTGGACTGCTTTGGGGTGCGCTCTGTGGTGGGCTGCTCTGTTGCACCGGCTGTTTCGCCTTCAGGCCCGGGCGTGGTATCGATTCCTGGGAAAGCGCCGGAGCAGCCGGTTCCTCTTTGACAACTGGTTGGGAATCGGGAAACGGGGCCTGGGATACGGGTTGATCGTCCAGTGGCGGCAGGATCTCGGGTGAGGGTATTGGCTCATCTGCCGGTATGGCACCAGCCGGTGTTTCATCCAGATCCCAATCTTCCGGGATCGGTGTCGGTTGGTTGAAAAAGGCATTCAGATCTGAAGTATGATCCGTTTGTGATAGCGGAGCAGGGGATAGCTCGTCGCTTGGCTGCTCGACCACCAGTTCGGAAGGATCCGGTTCATCCAGTGTATAGACTGGTTCCTCGGCAGGCTGGTCCAGATCTGCAGGTGCATCAACATGCGGCGTCTCCACGGTTTCTGGCTCACCGGCCAGTTGCTCTGACATCTGCGCAAAGGGATCATCCAGGTTATCGAAATCCTCCGCTGCCAAGGTCTCAGGCTTGGGTAGGGATACAGTGATCTCATAGTCACCGACCCCAATGGTGTCGCCATCCTCCAGTTTGATGACATTGTCCTTACCCAGAGCAGTGGCGGAACGATTGATGAAAACGCCGTTGGAACTGGTATCGGTAAGGTGAAAGGCATTTTCGCTGTAAAAGATCAGTGCATGACGCCCGGAGATAAAACGCTCAGGATCAGGCAGCACCCAATCGTTCTCATCTCGGCGACCGATTGAACCACCCTGTTGGTCAAAGGTTGTCGACATCGGTTGCGCCGGCGCAGAGCCCGCTTTGAGGCTTACCGTCAAGGTGATGGTTGCACTGTTGCTGTCAGAGTACATCGATCTCGCTGCTTCTATCTACTGTTAAATTGGCCCTAGGAAAAGTTATAGCTGAATTCATCATTCTCCACACCGATGCGGATATTGCCAGTTGCCCGCCCCTCCATCTTTTCGACCAGAATATGTCGGCTGATTTCAGGTAGCATCGTATTGGTGAGAATCGCATCCACCATTCTCGCGCCACTCTCCACTTCAGTGCAACGGCTGATGATCAAACTGATCACCTCGTCATCGATCTCCAGTGGTATGCCATGGTTTTCAAGGATCCGTGATTCGATTCTGCCGAGTTGCAGGCGTACCACCTTGGCCAATACCTCATCGCTTAACGGATAGTAGGGTATAACCACCAGCCGTCCCAGCAGTGCGGCTGGGAAGACCTTCTGCAGAGGATCCCGCAAAGCGGTCGCGATGGCACCTGGTTCCGGCATCAGTTCCGGGTCCTTACACAGATTATCGATCATCTCGGTGCCGGTGTTGGAGGTCAGTAGTATCAAAGTGTTCTTAAAGTCGATATGTCGACCCTCGCCATCTTCCATCCAGCCTTTGTCGAATACCTGGAAGAAGATCTCGTGCACATCCGGGTGGGCCTTCTCCACCTCATCCAGCAGTACCACACTGTAGGGTTTGCGTCTGACCGCCTCGGTGAGAATACCGCCCTCGCCATAACCCACATAACCTGGAGGTGCACCTTTCAGGGTCGATACGGTATGTGCTTCCTGGAACTCACTCATATTGATGGTGATGACATTCTGCTCGCCGCCATACAGGGACTCTGCCAGCGTCAGACCGGTTTCCGTCTTACCCACGCCGGAGGGGCCGCACAGCATGAAGACGCCGATTGGTTTATTGGGATTGTCCAGATTGGCCCTGGAGGTCTGGACCCGGCGTGAGATCATCTCCAGCGCGTGATCCTGTCCGATTACCCGCTTGGCCAGGGTGTCACTGAGGTTGAGGATGGTCTCGATCTCATTCTTCACCATTCTTCCTACCGGAATTCCGGTCCAGTCTCCAACCACGGAGGCGACTGCCTGGGCATCCACACTGGGCAGGATCAAAGGCGTTTCACCCTGTAGTTCATTGAGTTTGCTCTTGACCTTGTTCAGGCGCTCCAGCAACTCTTCTTTGGTGGCTGTTGGCGTCTCTGGTGCCTCGGCAGATTCTTCGGATGAAGCGGCTTGCTCCTCATCGCGGTCAGCCGCTTGATCACTCTCAACCGGTTCCCCTTTGAGCTGCTGTTGTACATTGAGAAGCTCTTCAACCAGTCCCTTCTCTTCCTCCCAGCGGGCTGTTAACTGTTCGAGACGTTCTCGCTCTTGGTCGAGTTTCTCCTGAGTTTCCTGTTCACGCTCTTCGGTATCGAGTCCAATGGCTTTTTCCCGGCCGATGATCTGCAACTCGGTCTCCAGCGCCTCGATACGGCGTCGGCTGTCATCCACCTCGGCGGGAACCGCGGCCTGACTGATGGCCACCCGGGCACAGGTGGTATCGAGCAGACTGACCGATTTGTCCGGCAGTTGGCGGGCCGGGATGTAGCGGTGAGAGAGTCGTACCGAAGCATCCAGTGCTTCATCGAGTATCTGTACCTGATGGTGATCTTCCAGCGTTGACGCCATACCGCGCATCATGCGGATGGCCCGATCTTCATCGGGTTCATCGACCTGCACCACCTGAAATCGGCGGGTCAGGGCGGGATCCTTTTCGATGTATTTTTTATATTCAGCCCAAGTGGTGGCGGCGACCGTTCTCAAGGTGCCTCGGGCCAGCGCGGGTTTTAACAGATTGGCGGCATCACCGGTACCGGCGCTGCCACCGGCACCGATCAGGGTGTGGGCCTCATCGATAAACAGAATGATCGGCTTTTCTGAGGATTGTACCTCTTCGATCACCTGTTTCAGACGGTTCTCAAACTCACCTTTCATGCTGGCCCCCGCCTGCAGCAGCCCCACATCGAGCACTCGCAGGCTGACCTCTTTCAACGGAGGAGGGACATCACCGCTGGCGATCTGCAGCGCGAAGCCCTCGACCACAGCGGTTTTACCCACACCGGCCTCACCGGTCAGTATCGGATTGTTCTGCCGTCGGCGCATCAGGATATCGACAATCTGACGTATCTCATCGTCCCGGCCCACAATCGGATCGATTTCACCATTTCTGGCCCGTTCAGTGAGATCCACCGAGAACTGCTGCAGTGCCTGTTGCTTCCCCATCTGAGCCGGCGCCATGGCATCACTGGCTTCGCCAGGTGCGGCGCCACCACCCACCTGAAAACCGTCGTTGGAGCGCATCGCCTCTTCGGGTGATCCCTCGACCACTTCGCTAAAACGGTCGGTAAGGGTTTCGATATTGAGCTTTTTGAACTGATCGGAGATGCGTAACAGCGCATTGTGCAGACTGTTGGTCTTCAGAATACCGATCATCAGGTAACCGGTTCGAACCTGGGAGTCTCCAAACATCAAGGTGCCGTAGACCCAGCCCCGTTCCGTCGCCTCTTCCACATGGGAGGAGAGATCGGAGATCGAGGTGGATCCCCTGGGCAGAGTATCCAGGGTTTCGGTAATGTCTTTCGCCAGATGGGAGGGTTCCAGATTGAACTGTTTGATGATGCGGTGCAGATCGGAATCCTGCAGTTGCAGGACCTGGTGGATCCAGTGAACCAACTCCACATAGGGGTTACCGCGCATCTTGCAGAATACGGTTGCACTCTCGATGGCCTTGTAGCCCAGACTGTTCAGCTTGCCGAACAGGGCGGCACGATTAATTTCGCTCATGAGTGAAGACCTCTAAGTTCAAGGGGGTGTAGGAACAGGTCATCACCATCCCGCCCCAGGGGTTGTTGTGCTAGCCAGCTGGTCCAGCCGAGACGACTTTCGCCATCGAGACAGAGTTGTGGTACCTCTGGCTGTTCTAGGATCAGGTTCAGCTCCCAATCCTGTTCATCACCAATATAGTTTTTTACCACGGAGATCAGCCGTTTCAGGCTTTCACCGCCGGGTAACATCCGCTGGTAATCCTTGAAGGTCAAGGCGCCCAGTACGATGCGGAATTTCTGTTGCGCCTGCCAGACCCGGTCACCCAGGATGATATTGGTTCCAAGCATGCTGATCTCCAGGGATTCACCCAATCGACAACGGCTGTTATCGGGCAGGTCGATCCAGGCGCCGATGAACTCATCGATACGTACCGGAAGCTGGAAAAAATCCTGCAATACCGCTTCCAGACCCTCAGCATTACGGGGATGACTGGCGAAGCGACCGGCATAGTGGAGCTTGGCAAGATCCGGCATCGCATCCCGCTCTCTGAGATGGGATGAGCCGATACCGATCATCGATCCCAGATGGTCGCCAAACCGGTCATTCTCAGGCCGATCAAAACTGACGGTGGGTTGACAGTCTGCCCAGACTCGATAGAACAGGCTGAGCAGGCGGTGATGAAAATGATCGAGAAAGGCGACCTGGGTTGGATCATGCTCATTGTGCAGACGGTCATGTACGAATTCTGTCAAGTGCAGAGGCAGTGGACCGTTGGGACCGAACAGGCCGAAAAAGTAGACCCCCAGGCGGGGTGGCAGACTCCCTTTACCCTGTCGAAATGAGTTGAGGGTAGAGGGTTGAAAGGCCATGGTTGGGTCCTGACCCAGGCGGATTTTGTCCCGTTTGGCATGTCTGGATTGTGCCAATCGGGGCTCATCCGGATAGGCGCACTCCAGGCGTCGCATGGCTTGATAGAAATCGAAGCGATAGGGCGCCTGTTGCAGTCTGTCAAACAGACTCAAAGGGTTTTTCTCAGACCCAGCCTTACTGGCCATCGTTTGATCTCTCCCCTCTGTTGTGTGACGACTACGGTTTCGGTAAATGAATTGATTGCGGTGTATTTTCGGAAAAACTGCTCCATCACAGCGCCGAACAGAAAAGCGCCACTACCCTCGAAAGCCTGATCATCAAGCGTCAGGGTGATCTCAAGACCGTGGCCGAAGGCGATCGGGCCAGGGCTCGGCAGGCGTCGGTTGACCGGCTTGGAGTCGATGGATATCACCCCCTCGATCAGCTTGCGCATCGAAGGGTTATTGGTGTCGGCATAGAGCTGCAGAAAGTCTTTCAGTGCCGCTGTACTCTGTTCCCGGTCCTCACTGGCCAGGGAGAGATAGTTCAGAGAAAGGTGGTTGATCAGGCGCCAGCTGATTGATCCCGGCGGTGTAGTCGGTTTCGGTCTGGTTGGTGATCCGATGCAGCGAATGTGATTGACCGGTGTACTGCTCTCGAGGGTGAACGGGGAGCCACTCTGGCCCAATGGGATATGCATTGGCAGATCCCGGTTTGTGCACAGAGTGCTTACCGCAAGCTGTCTGAGATCAGTGCTAAAAGGTGCTTCATCCGCATCGACGATTGCGATGTAGATTTCACTGCCGATATAACCGGATCGAGCCCCTTCACGCTGCTGTTTGGATGAGAGCAGTCGGGGTTCCCTCCGGTTGGTGTAGTAGGCGCGAGGTTGATCCGAGGCAATGAAATCATTACTGGCGTAGAAGGCCTGAAATGTCTGACGCTGTTCCGTGTTGGTGCCAAAACCGACCACGTTGTCTATCTCATAGACCTCATAGTCCATCGGGCGAGTTCGGTCGGGCAGGATGTGATATTCAGCCGCCTTATCGTTGAGATGAATTCTGTCCGCCCGTTTCGGAAACAGATTGATCGCCGGTGTACAGTTGAGTAAAAAGTTGGCGTCACTGATACTGCTCTCCAGCTCCGGATCGCTCTCGTCCAGCAGTAGCAGTAGCTCGAGTTGCTGTTGATCACACCCTTTTATCACTGACTGCAGATCATTCAGTTCCACGAACATGAAACGTTCTGGCAGGGTGAAGTATTCAGACAAAAAGCGGTAACCCTGAAAAGAACGCAGGCTGTGAGGCAGCAGGGATTCATGCTCCTCGAAACCCATGATTCGGACCGGTGTTGAAGTGGTGGTTCTGTATTCATCCGAATCCACCGCCCGGCCGACGATCTTCATGGTATGGCCGGCAATGGCTTCAAACGCACGCATACCGCTGTCACCACCGGAAAAAAAGATGGGTAACTGCTGCAGATTAAGATGATTGAAGGGGATATCACCGGAGGTCTTGAGTCTGAGACGGATTGCCGCTCTGGCACCGTCCTGTTTACCAATACCTGCCAACGCTATGGCGGCCGGTGATGGCAGATAGTCGACGCTCTGGATTTCGATCGGCCAAAGGGTGACATCCTGGGCTGTACGATAGATACAGGCGGTATGGCTGCCTTTGCCTACCCGGCTACGCATGGTGGAGTGTCTGGGTAGCAGAAAGCCCTCACACAGTGAGGGTTCCAACATATCGACTTGAAACTGCACCACCATCATCGACGGCGTGGGGCAGAGATAGTGGGGGAAAACCCGCTCCATCATGTGTTGGGTGAAACGGGGAAACTCTTCATCGAGTTTCAGCTGTATCCTGGCGGTCAGAAAACTGAAACCTTCGAGCAGACGTTCAACATAGGGATCGGCGCACTCAAATTCATCGAGCGAGAGACGACTGGCAATTTTCGGGTAGGCCTGGGCGAACTCTGCGCCCATCTCACGCATGAATTGCAACTCCTGGTTATAGTATTTGAGCAGGCGCGGATCCATCTGATTACTCCATGCCTGTGCTAAAGGCGTCAGCAAGGGTAACGCCACCTTCTTCGAGGTCTATCTGGGTTTTGATCAACAAATGTGTCGGAGTGGGTACAGCCCAGAGTTGTCCCTCGATCTCAAACATCAATTGATTATGGCTCTCCTTACTGGCATCCCGGACCGAACGTACTTTGACTGAATTGGGCAGAATGCGTGGCTCGAAATCCTGAACTGCCTGACGAACCATCCTCTCCAGTCTGGTTAAATCCAGGCCGGAAACCAGATGCCCGGATAGCTCGGCCAAGCCATAGTTGAGGACCGAGTGACTGACTTCCGGGTAAGCCTCCAAATCCTCGGTGGTTTCCAGGTTGGTGGTATTCATCAGCCAGGCCAGGTCGCGTAATACGGAATGACGCAGACGGCGCATGGATATGACCCGTTTATCCTGGGACTCTTTTGTCTTGCCGGGTTCATCATCGATCAACCGGTCAAGCAGGGATGGTTGCAGCTGTTGTTGGTTACTGGCCTTCAACTGAGTGGTATCTCCGCCTCATTGACTCATTCAGTTTCGCTGTCCATTGCAGATTGGAATTGTATCTCCCTGACATTGAGTAAGGGGTAATCATCCTGGTCGGTGGCCATCATCCGTTGGCCAAGTCCAAGGTAGACACCTTCAGCCGGTGTCTGCCACTCTGTTTTGTGAGAAAGCTTAAGTGCCGGTTCCGGGGCATTCTCGGTACCTGGATAACGGCTTGGAATCAGCGCCACGGCTTCACCTTCATTTTCAAAGGTCAGTTGGGCTGGTGTCCAGACCATGTCACGCAGATCCTCTGGTGCCTCCATCGTTATTTTTTTCAGTCGCTGCATCGGGATCCAGTAGTAGCGACCGTTGACTATGGCTTCGATCATAGGACCGAGGCGTGAGTCCGCATCGGCGATCCATTCGAATGCCTGCCCATCGATGTTACCCGGCGTGGCTGGCGCCAGCTCGAACGCCTGGTTGCGCAGACTTTCAGCTTGACTGTATTCCCCTTTACCGGAATGTTTCAGAGCTTCAACCAGAAACGCCGTCCATTCCGGGGGATCACCGAAAATCAGTGGCGACTTGTCACCACTGAAGACTTCCTGTCGGAACAGTTCGCAGCGAATTGCTTCGCGATAGGTCTGGGCCATGGGTAGATTCAGCGAATCCATGTCACCGGCAACCTGCAGCTGACTCAGTGCCCGTTCCCAGGCACCCATCACGCAGAGCAACTGAAACAGGAAGACTCGCAGTTTGGTATCGGATGGTGCGTTGCGTATCGACTGCTGTAGTGTTTCCAATGCCTGGTCTAGTTGACCTTGTTGTAATAGTTCTTGTGCGCCCGTCATGGTGTTTTTGTCTTCTCTGTGTTTTGAGGCAATCTGTAATATCTTTAAGAAAAAACTACGGTTGCCTGCAGATCAATGTAGAGCGGATCAGTTCGATGTTACTGAAATTGAATGTCTCCAGTGTCTGATCTGGATCTGCGCAGCAAATACCATATTTCCAGCGCAATTACCGATTAAAGTCAGAGATTCTGCATTCAAAACCCATCTCTCATCGTGCATGAGAGATGGGTGTGTTGAAGCATTGTCCTGCGCAAGAATCAATCCTGCTTGTTGGTTTCCAAGTTCCAGGTTCTGTCAGTAGAACCACCAGGTTTACCGTCTTGCCCCAGTTCTGTGTACTCCCATTTGATTTTGCCATAGGCGAAGCTTACGGTTTCAATAGGCTTGATGTCACCTTTACTGCAGGTGGGCATGACCGCCTGAACGATGATGTTTTCCATGGTGTATTTCATGAAAATATGCTTGTCTCCGGCGGCTTCGCAAAGATGGACTTCAATCTTCGGAATGTGCTCACCCTTGGCACACTTGATGTTCAGATCGGGTGTGCCTTTATCGATCTCCTTCATTGCGGTAAACGGTTCGAAATCGGCTCGTCCACCAGTACGACCACCCGTGCCGCTGGCACCGGACGTCGGTTGTGTCACGCCGTGACTGATACTAACCAGTTCAATCCAGCCTTTGTGTTGGTCATCGGTACTTTCGCCATCGATGCCATCAATCTTCATAAACATATCAACTGCCATGATTTATTCCTCCAATAAGTGAGATTTTTGGACCTAAGCTGTTTTTTCGGATGGCAGCTTAGAGACCAGACGTAACGAGACTGTCAAACCTTCCAATTGATAGTGGGGCCGCAGGAAAAACTTTGAAGTGTAATATCCTGGATTCCCCTCAACTTCAGCGACAACCACTTCAGCCGCTGCCAGCGGTTTACGTGCTTTGTCTTCTTCTGAAGCTGTCGCCGGGTTCGGTTCGACATAGTTCATAATCCATTTGTTTAGCCATTTTTCCATGTCATCACGCTCTTTGAATGAGCCTATCTTGTCACGCACAATACATTTCAAGTAGTGTGCGAAGCGGCAACTGGCGAACAGATAGGGCAATCGGGCAGCTAAATTTGCATTGGCTGTTGCGTCAGGATCGTCATATTCCGATGGTTTTTGTAGTGATTGCGCGCCGATAAAGGCGGCAAAGTCGGAATTCTTACGGTGCAACAATGGCATGAAGCCATTTTTTGCCAATTCGGCCTCACGTCGATCGGAAATTGCGATCTCTGTGGGACATTTCATATCCACACCACCGTCATCGGTGGGGAAAGTGTGAGTCGGCAATCCTTCGACGGCACCGCCTGACTCCACACCGCGGATTCTTGTTGTCCAACCATACAGCTTAAAGGCCCGGTTGATATTGACGGCCATGGCATAAGCTGAGTTGGACCAGGTGTACTTGTTGTGATCTGCTCCTTCCGTGTCTTCTTCGAAGTCGAACTCTTCCACCGGGTCGGTCTTGGCCCCATAGGGAAGGCGAGAGAGAAATCTCGGCATCGCCAGACCGATGTAACGGGAGTCGTCGGACTCTCTGAGAGAACGCCAGGATGCGAACTCCGGTGTCTGAAATATTTTGGTCAGGTCCCTTGGGTTTGACAGTTCCTGCCAGGAATCCATCTGCATCACTGTAGGCGCTGCACCAGCGATAAACGGGGCATGTGCAGATGCGGCAATTTGTGCCATGCCATTGAGCAGCTCAACATCCGGTGGCGAATGATCGAAATGGTAGTCTCCTACCAGGCAACCATAAGGTTCACCACCAAACTGACCATACTCTTCCTCATAGACCTTTTTGAATAATGGGCTTTGGTCCCAGGCTGTACCTTTGAACTTTTTCAGGTTTTTGCCCAGCTCTTTTTTCGAGATGTTCATCACCCTGATCTTCAGCATCTCATCGGTCTCGGTGTTATTGACCAGATGGTGCAGGCCGCGCCAGCTGCCTTCGAGTTGCTGAAAATCCTCATGATGGAGGATCAGGTTGACCTGCTCGGTGAGCTTTTTGTCGATTTCGGCAATGATCCCTTCAATCGTCTCAACAGCATCATCCGAGATGGTGCCGGACTCTTTCAGGACCTGCTCAGCAAGGGTTTGTACCGCACTGGTAACGGCTTCCTTGGTGCGCTCGGTTTTCGGTTTGAACTCTTGTTGCAACAGCGCTGAAAATTCATCCGGTGCTACACTCTCTGCCGCTTCGCCCGCTGTTTGTTGGGTATCTGTTTCAGCCATGTTTTACTCCTCGCCGGTTGAATCTTCAGATGATGCATCGTCTGCGTTGGGAGAAGATGCCAGGGACTGAAGCAGGGTTGGATCGTTCAAAGCTTTGGTAATCAGCTCTTCCGCACCGGCCTTGCCATCCATATAGGTCAGCAGGTTGGCCAGTTGAGTACGTGCATCCAGCAGTTGGCGTAGCGCACCGACCTTTTTGGCGACCGCAGCGGGTGAAAAGTCATCCATACTTTCAAAGGTGATATCGACACTGATGTTGCCCTCTCCGGTCAGTGTGTTGGGCACCCTGAACGCGGTACGGGGTTTCATGGCTTTGAGTCGCTCATCGAAGTTGTCCACATCGATTTCCAGCATCTTGCGATCAGCGACGGGGGGTAGCGCCTCTTCGGGTTTTCCCGAGAGGTCTGCCATAACGCCCATGATAAAGGGCAACTGAATCACTTTTTCAGCACCATAGAGCTCCACGTCATACTCTATCTGTACCCGGGGGGCTCGGTTTCGGGCTACGAACTTCTGGCTGCTCTCTTTTGCCACGGTCTACCTCTCTTTAATGTGCTCTGTACCTTAATCGGTATGTTTGTTATCTAATTAGGGCTTATGCCCGGATCCTCAATCTATCTATCTTCCTGTTTCCACAGGAAATCAAAATGTGAAGAACCACCTGGCGCCAAGTCCTGGACAATTTCATAAAAGTCCATTTTTACCAGTCGCTTCGCCCGGTCAAGTAGCAGTGGGATCGGGCTGGAGGGCTCATTTTTCTCGTAATATTGAGTAATACGCTCAAGTGTCTTGATTACGTCATCGCGATTGTTGATCGTACCAGGGGCGGCCGGTTGGTTCTGCGCCGCTCCAGCAGAACCGTCAGCTGCGGCTTCTGATGCCTCGGAGGCACTCTCCAGGCCACAGCGTTGTGCCACTTCATTGGCAATCTCCTTCAATAGCTCAACAAGGGCGTTGAGATTCGGTGCCTGGTCAACACCGACCAGTTCATTCAGGCGGGATTCGATACCCACCACGGCCTCTGCTGATGCGGTGATCAGGTCCAGCGTCTGTTGGTTATCTTCATCGCTGGACTCCCGGAAAGCCGCATCGATCTGGTCGAGAGAGAGCTCCTGTGAATCGCCTTCAGAGGTTTGTAGATTACCGCTGGCGAGCTGTATATCCCTGTAACTGAATTTTCCCATGATAGTGGATGAGACCACGGGGATCTTATTAATGCCGGCCAGGTAGTCGAAGGGATCGCAGATATTGATCAGGGTATTGATTCTCAATGTTGGATCGTTATCGTCATCCGGATCGAGTTGGGGATGGACTGAATCCCAGTACCCATCCAGATAGCCTTTGACCAGTGCCAGGCCATCGGCCAGGCCATTGAAGCCGTCGGTATGAATCAGTGCCCGGGTCAGATGAATGGCAGCTCGCAGATCTCTGCTCTTGCTCGCCACTTCGAGCGACTTTTTCTTCAGCTCCCGCCAATCCGGGTCTTCGGCAGGTATGATGGTATCGCCGAACTGCTGCTCCTCTTTACCCTCGGCAGCTCTTTCCATCTCTCCAAACAGGGGGTCGTACTCTAAATCGGAACCGGCTGGCTCATCATCAGATACTGCACTGAGAAGTTGGTCTAGATCGAGTGTACCAGTCAAGCCTTCATCCCCCGTGGGTTAGCACAATAATGCCTCTGCAAACCTGAAACTGAGTTGATATATAAAGTAAACATACCTGTCTAACTTATGTTTTGGTTATTGTTGCCTGACTCCAACTCGGTCGGTCAGGTTGTTTCGTTTTGTGATCTCACCCTTTCATTGGGTAGGTTTAGCACAAAACCCTTGTACTTGATACTACACGATAAATAAGTGAACACTAGTGAAATAATACCAAGCTATGTTGTTGATACTACCCCCAATACTGATTAGCTCATCGACTCCCTGGCATTATGATTTATTGTCGGCGATCAGCATAGCAACGATTATAGTCGTCGGTACCAGGGTATCCTGACCTGATTACTGCGTCGACTGCCTACGATTGGCACCAGCCCAAGCTCAACCAGAGCTTCCAGTTGTTTATCCGTAAACAGGCTTTCTGTACAAGGTTGCAGGTGGCTTTCATGCGCTTTGCGATAGGCGAAGGAGGGGCAATCGGCGAGTGCCGCAGGGTCCTGTTGCCGCTCCGACTGATTATCTGCTGCCAACTGGATGGCCAATGCAAAAGCGGGATTGCCCCAAAGCAGTTGATCACTGCACCATTCAGCATCAAGCTCTTCAAACTGAAATGATTCCACAGGATCATACTGTTCGCCATAGGGCAGGCGCATCAAAATCCGTGGCAGCACCAGACTGACATGCGTTGCTAAACCGCTTTGTTGAAACGCTTTCCATGGCTCCAGGGCCTCAGGGCCGGATTCCGCAGAGGAGAGGAGTGGGCCTGCAGTTGCTGCCAGCAGCTGGGCATCCAGGACAGTGCCGAGTGTCGACAAGCTTTTCAGTAGATCCAAATCTTCAATTGAGGAATTAAAATAATGATCGCATATTAGAATAAACTTCTGTTCTGATGGTTGCTTTTCGCTGAAACGCTCTAATAGGGGTTGATAGTAGTCTGATTGTTTGAATCCCAGCTCGCTCTGAGTAGTGCGTTGCCACTCATTCCTGGGCAGATCAACAATGTAAACCTCATTCAATTCGTCAGATTCCAGGCTGCGAACAAGCCAATCCAGACCACGCCAGTTCGACTCCAGGGTTTGAAACTCGGAATGGTGGATGACTTTTTTGAGCAGACTGCCATGGGACTCACTGTGATCAGCATCCTGCTCAGAACTCTCTGCTGTTTGCTGCTTGAGTGAACCATTAATCAGGTGTCCAACCACTGACTCAACCACTGACCGGTTTGCCTTGGACTCACCAGCGTTTGATGATGGGGTTGTGACGGCGCCATCTCCCAGTAGTCTTGACAGAGTCTGTTGATCAGACTCCTGTGCCCCATTGGCCGCAGAACCTGCTTTCGTAACGGTTTGCTGTGGCTGATTCAACTCATCAGATGGGCTATCCTGCGATTGAGGTAGCTTATTGTGGAGCTGGTCCGGATGAAAATCATCGAGGCTGCTGAATCTGAGCTGCAGTGGGTCTGCCAACTCACTCAAGTGAATTTTCAGGCAAGGTTGCATCTCACTGAGTAGCTCATCGAAATTGTCGAGATCCACCTTGCGTATGCTGGGGAGTGCATTGTGTTGCGGATCGGACGAGTCCCGGTTGCCGGAAAAACAACCCAGGAGTATGAATTTCAGTCGCTGACTGTCGGTACTGCTACCATCTCCGCCGTGATGCTTTTTTCCAAGTTCAACCGATAGATTTAATCGTTGCGCCATATCGATTACACCTTAAGTAAGCTGATCCTGTCATTTAGGCAGGTCTTGAGGCTTGTGTACAGTCTCTTATCAACGCCTGATGTTTATGACTTGCAATGCCTTTGTGTGCAAAGCACAAACCACGGCAACAGGCCTGGCATTCCCCTGAGTCAGAGAGACCAGATCAACCCCTGTGACAAAGTACCGTCAGGATTTCATTGACCACAGTGGCTCTGACACACATACTTTATCTCAAATAGCTACAATTACCATCTCGATTTAGCAGTAACCAATAAAATGTTGAACCGGGGTGTTTACTCACTAGTGGTATAAGTTAAAGCCTGTTTTTCAGAAGAGAGTCTTTTTCTTTGCTATGATTGTTCGATTGGGTAGGAGTCTTGGATGGCGTTTACACAGAGTAACCGGCAATTACAGATAAAAACCCCTTTGGGTCCAGATGAACTCTTGATTCTGCGCATGGAGGCGAGAGAGGAGTTGGGGCGACTGTCTGAGTTTACTGTAGATCTGCTGAGCGACAATGAAGAGATTGCTCACGACGATCTGCTGGGTAAACAGATGACCGTGCAGATGGATCTGGTGGATGGCGGAAAACGATACTTTAATGGCTATGTCAGCCAATTCACGCAGATAGGCCATCTTGCCTTTTTTGCCCACTATCGGGCGACCCTGCGTCCCTGGCTGTGGTTTTTGACCCGTACTTCCGATTGCCGCATATTCCAGAACAAAAAAGTCCCCGATATTATCAAAGAGGTGTTTCAGGACAACGGCTTCAGCGATTTTGAAGACAAGCTGAGCGGTTCGTACCGGGAGTGGGAGTATTGTGTCCAGTATCGGGAGACGGATTTCAATTTCATCAGTCGGCTGATGGAACAGGAAGGCATCTACTACTACTTCGCCCATGTGGATGGCAAGCATACCCTGGTGCTGTGTGACGGGTACAGTTCACACAGTCCTCTCGAAGCTTATGCAGAGATTCCTTATCTGCCGCAAAGCGAACAGGGAAGTACCCGCTGGAAAGACTATATCCACGCCTGGAAATTTACCAAATCCGTGCAACCGGGCAGTTTCGCCCATACGGATTACAACTTCACCAAACCCAAATCGGATCTGTTTGCCACTGCGCCACTGCCCAGAAGTCATGCCCATGCCGAGTATGAGATCTACGACTATCCGGGTGAATACGAAGAGTCAGGCGATGGAGACAGTTACGCCCGTCAGCGAATTGAAGAGCTCCAGAGCGCTCACGAAGTGCTCGAAGGGGAGGCGATTGCAAGAGGGGTCGCCAGCGGTGGACTGTTTACCCTGATTGAACATCCCCGGGGTGATCAGAACAGGGAATATCTGATTACTGGAACCACCTGTATCCTCCATTCCGATGCCTTTGAAACAGTGCCGGAAGTTGCCGAAGAACCAATCTTCACCTGTGAATTGAAGTGTTCTGTGAGCAAGGACAATTACCGCAGTATCCGTAGCACTCCGAAACCGATTGTCCAGGGTCCACAGACCGCTGTGGTTGTGGGCAAGGCCGGTGAAGAGATCTATACGGATGAGTATGGGCGGGTGAAGCTTCAGTTTCACTGGGACCGCTACGGGGGCAGTGATGAGAACAGCTCCTGCTGGGTAAGGGTATCCCAGGTCTGGGCGGGTAAAAACTGGGGTGCCATGCATATTCCGCGGATTGGCCAGGAAGTGGTGGTGGAGTTCCTTGAAGGGGATCCTGATCGCCCGATTGTCACCGGACGGGTCTACAACGCCGATCAGATGCCGCCCTATGGGCTGCCTGCGAATATGACCCAGAGCGGTATTAAGAGTCGCAGTACCAAGGGTGGATCAGGTGAGAACTTCAACGAGATCCGCTTTGAGGACAAGAAGGGGGATGAGCAGGTCTACATCCATGCGGAAAAGAACCAGGACAATGTGGTAGAGAACAATGAGACCACCAGTGTTGGCGTCAACCGCAGTGAGACCGTCGGCAATGATGAAACCATCAATATAGGCAACGATCGGACTGAAACGGTCGGCAACAATGAAGATATAACCATTGGCGTCAATCGGACCGAAACCGTAGGCAGCAATGAAACTGTCTCCATCGGCAGTAATCGCAGCGTCAATATAGGCAGTAACAAGAGTGAAACCGTAGGGATTAACAAGACTGAAACCATCGGTGCCGCCAAAGCACTCACCATCGGTGCCGGATATCAGGTGACGGTCGGTGCCGGGATGAACGAGACCGTCGGTGCCTCCAAGGCAATGCAGGTTGCAGCAAATGTCAGTGAGGATATCGGTGGTGGCCATGGTGTCAATGTCGGCAAGGATCAGAGTGTCACTGTCGGCAAGAACCAAGCCGTTACGATCGGTGAAGATGGTTCGATCACAGTGGGTAAGAATCTGGTGATCGAGGCGGGTGATTCGATCACGATCAAGACAGGCAAGGCATCCATCACCATGAAAAAAGATGGCACGATTGCTATTCAGGGTAAGGATATATCAGTCAAAGGGTCTGGTGCGGTCAATGTTAAAGCCTCTAAAAATGTTGTTGTGAAGGGCAAGAAGATCTTGCAGAACTAATTCGATCAGTTTTTCAAATGATGCAAAATGACAATACGTGGAGGGTGGATACATGCCCAAACAGAAAGATGAGTTAGAGCCAATCTCAAAACCCCGTAACCAAGCAGCAAAACTCGATGGTGTGGTGATCGGTATTCTTACCGGATTGAATCAACAGCGTGAACCACTGGTTGTCTATCCGGGGAATCCGAACAGCGAGAGCACAGTTGCCAAATCCACGATTCAATTCAGTGAAGAGGATTTCGGTTGCGAGGTTGCTCTACTGTTCGAAAATGGTGATCCGTTGAAACCCATGGTTATCGGGCGTATTCAACACCCCGAACGCAAAAACAGCGAGGCTAAAGAGCAGTTTGCCGAGATCGATGGTGAACGCCTGGTGCTTTCAGCCGAGCGGGAGATTGTCCTGAAATGTGGCAAATCAAGTATTACGTTGACTCGTTCCGGAAAAATCATACTCAGGGGCAACTACCTTTTGAGCCGCTCTTCTGGAGTCAATCGTATTAAAGGCGGATCGGTGCAGATTAACTGATGCATGGTGAAACCAATTCTGAGCATACTCAGTCAGCAGAGTGGACGACTTTCACCATACCAGCCTTGCGGATAAGCGACAGTCCGAAAATAAATAGAATAGTGAAATTCCAGTGATTATCGAACATATTGTCTCGCAGCATGCGGAGGAGTCAGCCTTCCTGTGGCTGCTTCGCGACTCAGCCATACGCGAGCCACACTATGATCTTGCCGATCTTAAGGAGTTGGAATCGAGGGTATCGGCCCATTTGGACGGACTCCATGTGGCCGGATCTGAAGCCTGGCCATTCTGTGAGGCTGGGCTCAATCAGGCAGAATCCGGTGAGGTTTTTACAGCGGCTTACGTGGCGCTGGACCAGGCTAGCAATGAATGGCTGGAGCAGACTCTGGCTGTAGTCGCCGAAACCCCGGAAACCCTCAGGGGGCTGGTCTCCGCTTTGGGTTGGCTGCCACAGGAGAAACTGCAGGGCTTTGTCGTCAACTGGTTGAAATCCGATCAACCGCTGAATCGGTTGATCGGGCTTTGTGCCTGTTCCATACAGCGTGTGGATTGTGGTGGATATCTGAAGCAGGGAATAGAGGACAGTGATGTTTCAGTCTGTTCAAGAGCGCTACGCAACGTGGGTGAGATCAGACGCCGGGATCTGTTGCCTCTGGTCATTGAACAGTTGAATAATGAGGATCCATCCTGTCGATTCTGGGCCGCCTGGTCAGCAACCCTGTTAGGTGATGAGAAAGGATTGAGTAGGTTAAGTGAATTTTATAGCGAAGCCAGTGATTTTCAGCACCGTGCACTGTCACTCGGTCTTCGTGTGATGGATAGGGAGCTGGCAGTCAACTGGGTTCGTGAGCATGCCAAAACGGAAGGCTATGAGCGGGCGATCATCGAGGCGATCGCCACCATCGGGGATCCGGTTAGCATCCCCTGGCTGATCACGATGATGGATAAACCTGAGTACAGTCGATTGGCAGCTGAATCCTTCGCGGCGATTACCGGTCTGGATCTGGCTTATCAGGATATGGATACAGACCAGCCGGCCGGGTTTGAATCCGGACCAACTGAAAACCCCGCTGACGAAGAGGTCGCCCTGGATCCGGATGAAGAACTGGTCTGGCCGGATCAACAGAAGATCAGTGATTGGTGGAGCAGTCAACAGGGCAGATTCAATGCAGGAGGACGATATTTAAATGGTGCACAAATTACCCGGGAGCAGTGTATTGAGGTGCTGAAAAAAGGCTATCAGCGTCAACGACGTGCAGCGGCAATGGAGCTGGCGATTTTTGATCAGCAGCAGCCTCTGTTCAATACCTCGGCCACTGCGATTCGCCAGTCTCAACTGCTCAAATGAGAAGCTAAGGCGATGGCATTCTGGATGCCCATAATTATCGCCGCTCTGGCAGTGCTCAATGGTCTGCTGGCGATCTACAGTTATACGCAGTATCAGTCCTGGGGCCATCCGGCGGTCAAGGCCCGCATCAGAGTGACCGGTGTGATGCTTCTGGTCAGTCTGTTTTTATTTATCTATCTCTAACCACGTGTTGAACAACTCATGAATCGATATTTTGCCGTCAAAATGGACCACTTCAACCTAGCAGAATCCGGTGATCTCTCAATCATGAAGTGGCACATATTGATCAGCACACTAACTGTTCTGAATCTGTTCAGCGCTTAATCAATGTGACTTTGCCATGTGTGATACCCCATCGCCTGCCCGTAGAAATCGACCGGTAGCCAGCGGCGCCAATCCGGATACACCCCATGCCGGTTTTACTGCAGCACAGCCTGCAGGAGGGGGGACAACACCTCAGGGTGGTCCACGACTTAGCGGTTGGCCCAGACAGCTCACCTGGTCAGATTTCACGGATATTCAGAATCGTCCGAGGGGAGAATCAGAAGATGCGACCATTGCAATGGCAATGCGTCCAGGCAGTTTGCGATTTCTGGAAGAGGGTGGTCAGCACAGATTGGGGGATGTAGCGTTTCAAATGGTCTTGAATGAGGGCGGTACCTGGGTGGTTGCTTCGGCCAAGACTGCAGAACTTTTACGGCATGAACAGGGTCATTATGACATTGTCGGGCTCTGCTATCGGGATATGGTAAATGAAATCAGGGCATTGAGAGAACGTTCCCGAAACCGCTTGGTACGTGCGATACGCCGGGTGATGAGTAGTCATGATCGACGTGCTGACAGCCTGACAAGAGATTATGATTCCGAGCAACAGACCAACCACGGCCGTAACAGCGCCAGACAACAGGCCTGGTCGCGACAGATTGAGAGCTGCCGCCGAAGCGGCGCCAGGATGACAGTCCCTGATTGAGCGGCGTATTAAAGGTATTTGGTCGCTGGGTTAATCATGCCTGGTCAGTCATCATATCCCTTGACTGAACAAGGGTTATCCCTGCTTGGCTCTTTGTGCAGGTTGGACTATCTTTTGCGGAGGCGCTGAACAAACCATTTGAAAACCTCTGGTTAATTCACCTTTTTGTTTTACTATCGTCTGCCGGGTTCCTGAAATATCAAGCACTTGGGTTTCCGTATCTTGCGCAGTGACAGATCAAGCCGAGGTTGCTTTATCATACTAATAGACCTGGGCAGTAGATGACATCTGACAGCAAACCACTGGCAAAGGTAATGTTTTCGGCGATGAAGGAATGAGGGGAGATATGAGAAACAGAAGCGTTGCTGTTTTGGCAATGGGTCTTTGTTTTACACAGATTACCAATGCGGCTGACACCAATCTCGGCAGCTACGGACAGACACAACTGCAGCAGGATACCGGTGATTCGGTTCAGAGAACCTGTATCGGGTTCGTCATGTCAGGTGCTCTACCTGGCACAATACCCCTTTTTGATACCTGCAGCGCCATGGTTCAGACAGCCAATGAACTCTCGGATATCGGTTCGTTTGACAGCAGTCTTGGTTTGAACGCTGATGAATTGGCCGATGCCCTGCAGCAGATTGCCACAGAAGAGTATTCGGCGACTGGCACCCTGGCGAATGAGGCGGCAGGTACACGAATGGATCCTCTGATCTCGCGTCTTACGGAGTTGCGCTCAGGTTCAAGAGGGTTTTCTATCTCCGGACTGAACATCAATAACAGCGAAGCACTGGTCAACAGACCAGGTTTCCGGGAGCAAGGGGCCGGTGCCGGCGATCCTTTAATGGATAATGCGTTGAGTGGATTCGCCACCATCAATTCAGGGGTTGGCGAGAAGGATGCCAACAGTAGTTCTGCTGCTTTCGATTATGACAACTACCGCCTCACTGCAGGCGTAGACTATCGTCTCAGCGAAAACCTGGTGTTTGGCGGGGCGCTGAGTTACAACCGGATTGACACCGAATTCGATAACACCGCAACAGTTTCAGGTGGTGATCTGGAGACCGATGGATGGGGTGGCGCCTTGTACGGAAGCTTTTACAAGGATAGGTATTACCTTGACACAATGGTCAGTTACGCCACATCTGATTATGACATGGTGCGGAATATCTACATTCCATCAAATACGGCTGTTCCATCGATCAATGAATCAGCCAAAGCAACGACCGAGAGCAGTGATTATGCCTTCAGTATCGGTGGTGGATATACCATCAATCAAGGTCCCATCTCATTCGGTCCTTATGGTCGTGCAACCTATATGCGAGTCGATATCGACAGCTATGAGGAGCGTGGTGCCGATGCTTCCGGCTTGAATTTTTCAGTCAATGATCAGGAATGGACCTCGTTGACCTCAGTCCTGGGAGCGGAATTCTCCTATGCGATCAGCAGTCAACAGGCGGTGATTATTCCCCAGGCCAGATTAGGCTGGGTCCATCAGTTTGAGAATGATCAGAGCGAAGTAACCGCGAATTATATCAATGATCCCCGCAATAACCAGTTCAGAGTCCTTACAAGCGAGCCTGACAGAAACTATTTCGAGCTGAATTTGAGCGTCTCTTCCGTGTTGCAGGATGGTCTGCAGCTGTTCGTCAACTATGACACACTGCTTGGACTGGAAGATCTGACCGATCATCAATTCACCTTGGGTGGGCGTTTGGAATTCTAGTGCCTGTTAGCCCGAATCCAATGACACCCAACTGCTCAGTGGTTGCTTAAGATCAGTCAATCCTTCATCAGCGTTTTAGTCATGCGATAGAGACCTGGGTCAGAGTCGGGTATCTCAATGACAGGGGCAATTCTACGATAGAAGTCGCTTGAACTTGGCATGCCGACGATTGCATAGCCATAGCCTTTCAGATGCATCTCCTGTAGGCAGCTAAGTGTCAATCGCCGCCCAACTCCCTGGCCTTTCGCAGCTTCAGTGACGCCCAAAGGCCCAAAGTAACCCAAAGCTGTTGCATCATAACAGGCAAAACCGATTATCGAGGTGTGTTGTTGCGCGATATAGCAGGAGCAGGGGGTGTTAGCCAGTGCGGTTTCAATTTCACTTAACCAAACATCGGGATAGTGTTGTTGTGCCCATTCGATCAGCAGTCGTCGGTCAGTTCCGATCGGTTTACGCACAGTGATATCTGGATTTATGTTGTTCGATACCAATAACTGGTCAAAATTCATCTCATAGAGCTTGATGAGAAGATCATTGTTTGCCATCAAAACTATCTCATTTAAGGCTTGATTCAGTTTTCAAGAAGCAGTAGCTTCCTGTTATCGATTTGGCATCAATAGAGATCACTCTCAGGGCATCAGGACATGGTCTTGAACAGGATCTGGTGCGCAGGAAATTGTTGATACCGAGTTTCATCATTAGCATAGCGGAAAAATCCGATCATCCAACTGCTCTAAGAATCAGATAAAGGGTTGAAACATTGAGTGAGACTAACCAATCAACTACCGAATCCATCAGCGCTGAACTGCGCATTGGTAGTGAGAATCTAAGATTTTCTGTGGAAATTACCAATGAGCCTGTGCATATTCATGATCTGCTACCATTTTTTCAACAAATCACAGACAAGGTTATCGAGATTGGTGTCAAGGAGGCTGAACAACAGGGAAAATGCATCTCCTGTAAAAAGGGTTGTGGCGCCTGCTGTTCTCAGTTGGTGCCTGTCAGTAGAGCTGAAGGTTATAAACTGCTGAATCTGATTGAATCCATGCCTGCTGAAAGGCAGCAGGTCATCCGAGCGCGTTTTGCGCAAAATATCAACGCATTGAAAGATGCGGGTATTCTTCAGATGATGGAACAGGCGGTCAATAACAACGACAGAAAGCAGTTGCGCGAAGTAGGGGTCAACTACTTCAGACTCAATCTGCCTTGCCCGTTTTTAGAAGATCAATCCTGCTCAATACATCGGGATCGTCCACTCAGTTGCCGTGAGTTTCTGGTTACCTCTGATCCCGTTCATTGTGCTGATACCAACCCGGAGACCGTTGAGAGCCTGAGCTTGCCAAAGCGCATATCACCCATCATTTACAAGATGAGCCGCGATCTCAACGAGGCAGGCAGAGGTTATCTAGCTCTGATACAGATCCTGGACAGTGCCGAGGTGCTAAGCTCGAATCAGGCCAATGAACCTGCCATCGATCTGATCAAGCAGTTCCTGCAGAATCTGACACAATCCTGAGGCCTGTAAGCAGCCCTGGCGACTGAGGGGATTTTTAGTGCCCGCCATACGGCGGGCATTTGTTTGAGTGGATCAGAACTCGCTGCGCAGACCGATGCTGATGGTATGGGCAGTCCAGTCGTCGTGGGCGAGGATGGTGCTGTAGTCGAGGAAGCCGACCACGCCGTTCTTGAACTGGGCGGAGGTGCCGAGTCTGAGTCGCAGGTAGTCCCGATCAGGGTCATCGCTTTCGATACGGATCGCCTGAGCGTTGGGATCACCGACCAGATAGGCGTTGATCACCTGGGCGTCATCCTCGAACTCATGTAACCAGTCGAGGCGGGTGTAGGGGATCAGGATGCCCCAGTCGGCGCTGTGGGTATAGGCCAACCGACCACCGAGCTTGAGGGTCAGCCAGGTCTGGTCGGTATCATCCACCCGGGTGGCCCAGCCGCCACCGTCCGCATCCGGATTGGAGACCTCCTCGGTGAAGCCGTCCACATCCGACTTGATGTACTCCAGATCGGCTCTGGGGCCGAAGCTCCAGGGGCCATTGCCGAAATCGTAGCCGGAGCCGATGAACAGGCTGAGCATGCTGCCGTCGTAGTCGGCGGAGAGCTTCTGATTTACATTGGCGAGTCCGTCGAGCTGGTAGCTGATACGACGGCTCTGATCGAAGTTATTGGCGCCATAGCCAAGCGAGAAGTCGACAAAGTAGTTCTGCTCGGCGTAGTAGGTGCCGTAGAGGTTGAGGCTGTAGCCCTGGGTGTCGATTTCGGCGGCATCGTCCTCCAGTTCGGTGGTGGTATCCACATAACCGAGCGCACCGCCGAGGATGAAGTTCGGGTTGATGCGATAGTCGAGGCCCATGGTGAGGCCGAAGGTATCGAAATCGAGGCCGGATTCCAGGTCGGTCTCATCCTTGCTGCCGGTGGCGATATCACCGGTGATGAAGAAGCCCAGCCGGCTCTCCATCAGCGGATTGTCGCTACTGGCGCCGCCGCCCCGTTGCCGATAGGCCTGGGCGATGGTATCGATGGAGAAGGGCTTGTCGTCGATCAGCAGATCGAGTCCCTGGAAGGAGATCCCGGAGGCCCCGGCACGCAGTGCGGCGATGCGTGAGCCGAGATTACGGATCTGCGCCTGTCCACCCTGCTGGGAGGCGTTGTTGGCCTGGGTCGCCGTTTCCGGGTTGACCTGGTTCAGGGCTGTGGCGGTATTGGGGTCACCACCGATGGCAGCACCGACCACGGCATTACAATCCTCCTGCAGGCGGCTTTCGAGGCGGCCGCTCGGACAGGCCTCACCGATCACCTCCGCGAGCGCGCCGAGATTGGGATTGCCGCCGGTGTAGGGATCCAGCAGGTCGGCTACCGGGTTGTCTGATGGAGCTGGACCGGAATCATCTGCGGTTCCCGATAAATTGATTCTGGATATACCTTGATTGGTATCGATTACCAGTGCGCCGGTTGCGTCCCCCATGGATTGAGGTGAAAAAACCACCTGAATATCGCAACTGCTTCCAGCTGCCAGCTCAGCGCCGCAATCATTGGTCTGGCTGAAGTCCCCCTCAGTGGAGATGCTGTTGATGCTCAGTGGTGCACTGCCCTGATTGGTCAGGGTTACCGTTTGAGGATCACTGCTGCTGTCTACAGATGCATCTGGAAAGGTGACTTCCGTATCGGATGTCACCAGTTCAGCAATCGTCCCTATGGCGGTCAAAGAGACAACCTCCATCAGGTTGTGCGTGCCATCGGTTGCATTGACTTCAAAGGAGCCGCTCAGCTCTCCCGCAGTGGTCGGAACAGCGGATACGGTAACAGTGCAACTGCTACTGGGGTTCAGGGTGGTAGGACAATCGTTGGTTTCTGTAAAATCACCGCTGAGTGAGAGGCTGATTTCAGACAAGGTGGTGTTGCCCTGGTTGCTGATCGTGATGTTCTGTCCATCACTCGTAGTGCCGACTGGTGTGTCGCTAAAACTCAGACTCGTGGGATTGACTTCAATTTGTGAGACCAAAGCAGCCAGTCCGACAGCGGTCAGTGAGGTTACCGAGCTGGTGGGGCCTTGTGGACCAGACCCACTGGCGGTCAGGGAACCTGCAATGTCACCGGTTGATGAGGGGGAAACTCTCACCATAATGGTGCAATTGGCACCGGCAGCCAAAGATACCGGGCAGTCGTTTGTCTGGGAGAATTGAGGTGTGGTGCTTATCCCTTCAATAGAGACTGCTGCGTTACCGGAGTTGCTTAATGAAACCGATTGAGTGCTACTGCTGTTGCCTACATTAATGGCACCAAAATCAAGATTATTGCTCCCAAGTACCAGATCGCCACGGATACCGACACCAGTCAGAGGGACAGAAGGGGCAATAGGGAGATAACTTGCCCCCAATACAATCGAGCGATCAAAGCCTGTGATGTTGATTGATCCGCTTCTAATACCAGTGGTGGATGGGGTTAGCGTAGCCGTGATGGTACAACTGGTCAGCTCATCGAGCAGCACGGGTGACATCGGACAGTTGTGGGTAATGGTGTAGTCACCGGTAGCTGTGATCGATGTGAACTCAATAGCGGCTGTTGAATTGTCGTTGTTGAAAGTTACGCTCATCGGTGTACTGGCAACACCCACTCCGACATCGCCGAAGTCGAGTGAACCAGGGGCAATGGAATAGATTGCGGATGCCCCCATTGAGTACAGCAGCAGGAGTGTGGCGATCAGACACTTCTGCCACTTCGAAATAGACCAGCGCTGCACAGTTACTGCATTACCAAGGTAAAACATCAAGACTCTCCCCGATTTGATTATTCGTTATCAATCTAAGGAAAACTCTGATAACCCACGATTCCGCCCATTCTTATGGGGGCATCACAGGTTTATTACGTTTTCTCACCCCAGTGTAGAGCGGGATCCAGGAGAGCCAACTGCCTGGATTCCGGCTTTACGCGGAATGGGGGATAAATCAGATTTTCCCTAAATGTTCAGCTCAGTGGCTGATTATCCTTGTGGTATGAAGAAAAATTCCCCTGCTTCATGTCCACCATGCTTTATTGGAGCATATTCAGGTATCTGGTCAATACCAAATTTTGATGCTGTCTGCTGAACTTCTTTGGCCAGACCGCGAAATAGAGTATAGGCCTCCAGTACGGAGTTGTTTTCCGATAGGGTCTTCAGGAACGATTTTGCGAACACTGAGTGCTTACCACCGCCCTGATCGAGTACCGGTTTCAGTCCCCCGGAGGTGAGTACGGTACGGGAGCGGGTCTTGGCCATGACTTTTAACCATTTTGTCTTGATCTCGTAAGACATGCCCACATCCAGTCTTGCCATGGAAGAACGGGTCAGAGAGCCCGAATAACAGGAATCGGCAACCACCAGTATGTGTTTGGCCGACATGGCGTTGAGAATGTCTGTGATGGCAATATTCGATATCCAGTTTGCTGTGCTGTTGGGTTCTGCATCGACAGGTAACCAATAACCACGTAGGTTGACCCGGTCGAGTTCACCATGACCGGCATAGTAGATCAGTAGATTGTCCTTATCGGTCAACTCCTCTCTCAGCTTATTCAATGCAGAGAGCATGTCGTAACGTGTGGCGTCCATCAGTACCGTGGTCTTGAAGCCATACTTGTCTCTCAGTAACTCGGCGGTCTGCTGAGCATCGGTACTGGCACTCACCAGATCGGGAAAACTGCTGTACTGGTTGTTACCGATCACCAGAGCGTGATACTCGCCAAAGTCAACCTCACCGATCAGTCGTTTTGTATCAGCGACAGGATCGACAGCCTTCTCGGATATCAACTGTGGTTGTCGTACATTACGCATCTTCGGGATCAACAGAAATTCCAGGCTGGTGCGCTGTCCCTTCTTGTCCACTGCGATCATTTTGACCGGTGTCTGATCGTTATCGACTTTGACCTTGGTGGAAAAGATACCGAGTGGGTCAGGTGCCTGGGTTTGATCATTGACCGTAAATGAGACCAATCCCGCCGGTGCCGACACCTTACCGGTGACAATCCGCTCTTTTGAGGCGGAACGCAGTCTGACACTGGGCACACCCCGTGTCAGAGCGATCGGCGGATCGAGAATCTCAATAGTCGGTCCGGATAGGGCTGCAGTTTGTCGCTGATTACGCAGGTCAGCCAGCTGGGTTCTGTAGCGTAGTGCCTCTGCTTGATAGCGATCGATCTTGACCTGTTGCTCCTGGATTTCATCCAGATAGGATTTCTCGGAGTCTTTGAGCTTCTTCAACTCAAGCTCTTTGCGAGCCGCTGCAGTCTTGGTGGAGACCAGCTCTTTCTGAGTCTGAAACAGCAGTTTCTGCTGGCGGGCCAGATCCGGATTGAGTTGACTGATCTGCTGCTGACTGAGTTCCAGCTGTTGCTGTGATTGAGTCAGTTTCGTTTTCAGCCCGTTGATCTCTTGCTCTCGACTGGCGATGTCCTGTTTCAGGGTTGAGCTTTCAGACAGCTTCGTCTGTTCCAGTGTCTGCAGGCGTTGTTCATACTGAAGTAACTCTTTTCTCAGTTTTGTGACCGCAACACCTTGCTCACCCATGGCACTCTCTTTGAGTTCCGTGTCTCGCTGCAGATTCGCAATCTGGCTCTCAAGCGTGATGCTCTTGTTGGTTGCTTCCAGCAGCGATTGCTGAGCCAGTTCCAGCTGGCTGCGTTGTTCCGCCAGTTTAGGTTGGTTCCTGGCGATCTCCTGATTGGCTTTTGCCAGCTCGGTCTGTGCTCGATCATATTTCTGCTTCAGTGCTGAGGCCTGGCTGGTTTGTTCGCTTAATGCCTGTTCCAGGGCCTGTTTCTCCTGGCTTGATAGTCGTAGCGCGTCCGACATCTCCTGATGCTGGGCAGTGAGGCTGGTCTCCAGCTGCTGAATGGCCTGTTGCTGGGATTTTACTGCCTGTTCCTGCTGCGCCAGTTTACTGCGGAGTTGTTCCAGCTGCTGCTGGTTTGAGGGGATCGAGGCGGCTGGTGCGGTCAGCACCGTGCGTGTCTCGATCTCTTTTCGGAGACTCAACATGCGCTGCTCGGATTTCGCCAGCTTTGAGCGTTCTGCACTCAATTGGCCTTTGGTGCTCTTCAACTGCTTGCGTAAACGATTGGTTTCGGCTTTCTGCTGTTGGCGCTCCTGTTTGAGCAGGCGCAGTTCAGTGCGTTCCGCCTTGGATATCTCAACCGAGGAGGAGAACTGCAGATTGTCACTCTCCAGTCCGGAAGCCTTACGATACCAGTTGAGCGCCTCTGCCAGATCCTTTTTGACGCCGAAGCCTTTTTCGTAGAGGAAACCCAGGTTGATGCGTGCCCGTGAATTGCCCTGATCCGCGGCTTTTCTATACCAGGCTGCAGCAGTCTGATAATCGGGTTCAATACCCAGCCCCTTTTCATAGATCTCACCAACGTAGTTTTGTGCCTCGGGATCACCTTGCTGGGCCTGCGGCAGCCATACCCGCAGGGATGTCCGGTAATCGGCTCGATCAAAGGCTACGTACTCACCACCGCGAATCTCACACTCTGAGGCCGTTGTTTTGACCGGTCTTCTGGGTGACACATAGGTCATATTGGAGCCCAGTTTACGTACCTGCCCAGGGAGTAGGCAGTCTACGATCAGGAGTTTGTCCGTATTACCGGCCAACTCTGACAAGGATTGCTGGGTCTCTGCCTTGGTTGCTTGAGACTGACAGCCGGCAAGACCGAGCCAGCCGCTGAGCAGCGCAGTGACCGCAATGGTAAGTGGGCTGAATTTGGGGGTTTGTTTCAGGGTGGGAAGTTGTAACATGTCATTTTCCAACAAGGATTTTATACTCTCTGCGATTAAGGATAGACAAATTGCATGATAGTGAAAACGAATAATCTCCAGACTATGACATATTCACGTTTATTTTGCGTTGCAACATTGATGCTCCTGGTAGCCTGTGCTTCGCCGAGTAAGCGATTCGATCGACAGGCGGCGGATTTGGGATTCGACAAACAGGAGAGGCTTGGCGACGGGTTTATTCATACACTGTTTAAAAATAAGGTCTCCCAGCACTCATCCCAATTGCATGTCTATCTGGGTGGGGATGGCACGCCCTGGATGGGGGGGAAGTTCATCGCGTTGGATCCGACACCGAGAGATCCGGTGGGTCTGCGCCTGATGGCCCTCGATGACAATCCTAGCGTCTATCTGGGACGTCCTTGTTACCATGGGCGATATAACACGCCTGCCTGTTCTCCACTGCTCTGGACCTATCAGCGCTACTCGAGTGCTGTTGTGGACAGTATGGCCGTGGTCATAGAGAAATTACTGGCGGGTGGCGGCTATCAGGATCTGGTTATGGTGGGATTCAGCGGGGGAGGTGGTTTGGCCATGCTGCTGGCTCCGAAACTGCCGCAAACTCGCCAGGTTGTGACTTTGGCCGGAAATCTCGATCTCGAGGCATGGACCGATTTACACGATTATGATCCGTTAGAAGGATCGATCAATCCCAGTGTACAACCGCCACTTGATGTCGCCATTCAGCAGTTCCATCTGGCAGGAGGAAAGGATAAGAACATTCCTCCCTGGATAATCGAGGCAGCGGTGAAGAAACAGCCCAACGGTCAGTTCATAACCTTCGAAGATTTTGGTCATGGTTGTTGCTGGGAAGAGATCTGGAAATCGATGTTGCAGTGTCTGGCCGAGTCCTGTGAATGGCGTCATCAGCAATCGCCAGCGATTTCCGCCCATAGATAGGCCGTTAAAATGTCTGTCGCAGCGCTTTCAATCCTTCATGTTGAGGCAGTTTTTCCAGGCCTCTGCTGATCAGAATTTCCGCTTGATCCTGTTTTCCGTCATCAAGCAGCTTCTGGATTGCAACCACCAGTTGATCTCCCAGACTGTGCAGGCCTTCCCAGGCCTGCTTGTTGTTTTCATGCAGCGCCAGAACCTGTTGATAGGCATCGTAGGCACTACTGCCCGAGGGTTCGATATAACGTCCCACCAGTCCATGAACCTCTGCCACTTCCAGCAAATCCTCAATGCGTGTGCGCTGTTCTTCCACCAAAGTAGATGTGTCTTCCAGAACGATTTCCGGTTGATCGTCTCCTTGACCAAAAAACAGTACTGAGACGAGAGCCAGTGCCATCAACAATCCTGCCGCAAGCGAGAGAGGATAGGCCCACTTGGGGAATCTGCTGTCCCGTCCCACCCTTGGGCCAGACATCTCCTGTAGAAATTTTGTGGCATTGATGGTCCGCTTTTCCCGCTCGAATTCGAGTCCATGGGAGATTGCCTGCCAAACCTCTTTTGAGATCTCCTTGGGTCGTTCAGCCTTCATGCCCAGGTCTCTGGCGTAGGTTGCCGGCTTGCGGTTGAAGGGGTGACTGCCTGCCAACAACTCATAGGCGACTACCGCCAGACCGTAAACATCATCCCGAGGATCGGGTGTGCCGTATTCAAGCATCTCGCAGCTGGCATAGGTGGGAGTCAGAGCGCCTAAAGAACCTGGATCGAATATGGTGGCATCTTCAACCACCCGGTCTGAACCCTTGGCGGCCCGTGCGATGCCGAAATCAACCACTTTCACCACATTCTTCGAAGTCAGGAATACATTACCCGGCTTGAAGTCGGAGTGGACGATATTTTCCGAGTGGGCATAGGCCAATGCCCGGCTCATCTGTTCAATGATCGACAGAGCCTCTTGGGCCGGCAGTGCTGAGGGGCGGATGCGTCTGATCAGATGGTCCAGAGGTTCCCCCTGTAAGAGCTCCATGGTCATATAGACATTGGGTCCATCCCGGTCGAAGTCGTAGACAGTGACAATATTGGGATGGGCCAGCTGTTGAGCTTTTTTAGTCTCTCTTTGCAGGGCTATGAATGAATCGGGATTGGCCTGGAAATCTTTTGACAGCACCTTGACCGCGATATACGGGTCTCTGTCCATGGCCTCGACCTTCCGCATGTCCTGTGCTTTGTAGACCACGCCCATACCGCCGCGTCCCAGCATCTCTTCGAGAACGAAGCGGTTTTTCAGAACCGAGCCAACCTGAACAGCTTGGATATTCTCCGTATTGAACTCTTCGGTTATCCCGGTATAGGTAGGAGAAGTGGTGCTTGCCGGGTCGGTGGTTGGACCTGTGACTTCACCCGTATTTTCGGTATTAGGCGAGCTCGTCTCTGCCAAACGGGTGGTATCATCTGAGGGGAGGGAATGGTTATCTTTGGTATCCATAATCCACCATGGTATTAGCTGGCCCGGAGTATGACCGAATCACCGATCGCTGAGTAGTGTGAAGCGTTTGAGTATTATTTTTAATTATCAACGAGTTACACCGATTGCTGGTGAGCCGGGCCTGCGAGTCGCCCAACTCGGATGATTCTGAAATTTCAAGCCCACTAAGAGTACCTAAAAACAGTTTGTGAAGCACGTTGCCGGGTTAATAGCACGAGTGAAGCTAAAATATCCAATTTGTATGAATTTAGTTCCGATCCGGCTGCAATAAGTCAGCTTCCCCCCTGTATGAATATGAATTGATACGACGAAGGGTGTCGGAATCAGGAAGTACAACTGCGTAATTCGGGTTAAACTAAAACTATGCATTTACCGGATTATCATGGCGGCAGCATCGTCAATCTGATGGCCTCGATCCAGCAGGGATTGGGCGGCGAACCCCACATCTACCCAGAACACCGTTTACTGCCCGCCGATCAGATCAGTCAATATCGACAGGTGCTGCTGTGGGTTATTGATGGGCTGGGACTGAACTATCTTCGCTCTCACCCTAAGGCCAGTCATTTTAACGCCAATCTGCTGGGGGGTATGACTTCCGTCTACCCGCCAACCACAGCGAGCGCGGTGACCAGTTTTCTCACCGGACTGGCGCCTCAACAACATGGTCTCACCGGCTGGCACATCTTCTTTGCCGAACTGGGAGCGATCCTGGCCATCCTGCCTGGCAGGCCCAGATATGGCGGCGTCCCCTTAAGCCAGGCAGGGATTGATCTGACGGCTTTGCTCCAGGTAAGACCCCTGACCGATTCAATACCCGGTTCAACAGCCTGTCTGGTACCAGAGAAGATTGCCAAATCAGATTTTACCCAATCGTTTCTCGGTCGTTCGAAACTGCTGACCCATAACAGTCTGGATGATTTAAAACAGAATATTATCGGCATGATGAAGCGGGCAGAAGAGCGCTATCTGTTCGCCTACTGGCCGGAGTTGGATACTCTCGGTCACCATCAGGGGATATGGAGTGAATCAGCAGAGCAACATCTATCAGAGCTTGACCACTGTTTCAGTGAAATAGTCCGCCAGTGCGAAGAGACTGGTACTCTGGTCATCGTCTGTGCTGATCATGGACAGATTGACACTCATCCGCAACGGCGTCTTTCATTGGATGATTATCCAGCACTGGCTGATTGTCTTGCCATGCCGTTATGCGGAGAACCCAGATCAGCTTACTGTTATTTGAGGCCAGATAAAAGTGAGCGCTTTGACCAATACATCACTGATCATCTTGCAGAGCAGGCAGACAATTATCGATCCGATGAGTTAATCGAGCAGGGATGGTTCGGCATCGGAGAAACCCATCCTCAACTGAAACGGCGGATTGGTGATCGGGTGCTGTTGATGCGAGAGGACTATATCTTAAACGACTGGTTGGTTCAGGAGCGACGCTATCAACTTGTCGGGGTGCACGGTGGTTTGAGCGAAGATGAGCTCCTGGTGCCATTGATTGTTGTTGAGCCTTAACAACCTCAGAATAATTTGTTCACCGACAGCGTACCGTCGTAATAGACCGCACTCGTATCACAGATCGAGTCAATGGCAAACTCATACAGTCAATTCGCTGCCAAAATCCGCGCATTCCGATCGAAACCTGATGGGGCAGGGCCTTTTAGAGGTTACCTGGTCGAGTTGTGACACAGTTGATATCACAACTGTCGGAAAATTTTACAACCGGCTCGAGTATTTACTTCAAAAAAAGTCCATAAAGTTTTTATTTACTGAAATAAATATAAATATGGCTCAAGTTGTGCATTAACTTATTTTCAAGTTGGCAGCGGCTTAAAAATAAACACTGTATGGATAGTGTTAATTGAATTTCGTTAAGGATGACAGAGAATGAAACCAAGAACAACGACCACAAGATACATTGCCTGTATGGCAAAACTTTTATTAGTGACGCTATACGCTTTCTCAAGCGGTGTGCAGGCTGCGCCTCTTCAAAAGACGACTACCAGCAAAGCTTCTGATGAAGATCCATCCAATCTTTGGCGCTGGTTGTTTCATGATTCGGCACAACAGAGTATTGCACTTTCCAACGAACTACACTGCCTTGCTTTGAATATCTACTTCGAGGCCCGTAGCGAATCAGCTCAAGGCCAGTATGCTGTTGGACATGTGGTGATGAACCGGGTAGCTCATCAGGAGTTTCCCAACACAATATGTGCTGTGGTCAAGCAAGGTGGTGAGAAAAGGTTGAATCGTTGTCAGTTCTCATGGTGGTGTGATGGACGTTCCGATAAGCCGATTAACCGTAAGGCGTGGTTGAAATCGCTGGTCAGGGCCTATGAGGTCTATCTCGGTCAAGTTAAGGATCCAACCTATGGTGCGCTTTGGTATCACGCAGATTATGTCTGTCCTAAATGGAGCAAGGCATTCACCGTGGTAACCAAAATCGGCCAACATCTGTTCTATCTGAAAGGCAAGCAGCCTAGCCTGGCGCTAAATCTCAATGCTGGACTCTAGTCTGAATTTCACAGCAGACGAACTATTCGTTTGTTGCAGCCTGACTTAGTATCAACCATTCTGTTCGAGTTTCCAAATGCGAATTGACGTCTTTTCTTTCACGTATATACCCATGGCTGTGTGGTCTAAGGACAACTATCGATGATTCGTGTTTTTTAGCTATGAAGTAGGGATTTAATTATACAATCTCATCAACAGGGACAAGAGCCACAAGAGATGTTTAATCATCGAATAAGCCGTTTGTCAGTCAGTGAAGATCTGTTCACTGTGTAACAGAGTTGCGGTTATTACATGAAATCCCGATTTCAACATAACACGCAGCATCGTGAACTGGAGTAACTGACACAGCTGATGGTGGGACTAAGCTGGATCTAACGGTTCTATTGTTGTGCTCAATGGCAGGTTATCAGGCTGAATGAATTGTTTTAGCGTTTACGTTGTAGCCACAACCAGCTTCCTGAGAGAGCCAGTAGAATCATTGCCAGTGCCACCAGATCATTGAACAGTGCACCAGGCATTTGCAAAATGCGACCGCTGTGTAGATCCAACAACAGCCGTTCAATGGTAATGCTGTGACTTTTGAAGTTCAGGTCAGCCTGTAAACTGGCGGGAAGGGGGGTTGCAATGCGAGCAGTCGTATTTGTAACGGTATCTGGTTTAAGCTCCAAGGTATCAGAGTGCAGTGTCTGCATTCCAGTCTCGGTGACAATGACCAACCAATCATCGTGTACGCCAGACAGAGCGCGCGTATTATCGGGCACCACATCATCCACGATTTCGATCAGTTCACCATCGCTAGTGAGCAAGGTCAACGAGGTGTCACAGAGTACAAACCAGATCCCCTCAACCATTTCTGCACCTTTCAGGGGCTCAGCACAAAAGCCGACAGATTCACTATCCCAGTAGAGTTTTCCTTGAAAAGCACTAATCCAACTCTCCGCTGTGGCATAACCTTTAATCTCTCCTACGAATTCGACCCCATACCAACTCAATATCCAGGGTGAAGTAATGGGTCTGGTATCCAAGCCGAATCGATTGGCGTGATTAATGACAATACCGGTTATAGCGATCAGTATCACAAACAGTGACAGTATGAACCCGATGCGGCGGTGCCAGCGCAACATAAACAGGCGCAGACTACGCTTGAAACTTCTCATTAGCCTGAACTGTCTCCATTCGGTTTAATACTCACAGCAGGGGAGGTCAGTCTCACCTGCCGACTAAGATAGAGTGCAGCCCTGGCAACTTTTTTCATAGCAATAACCGAGAGGGTTGCACCACTGATACTGTCGATGTGTCGATTGAGTCTCAATCGTTCAGTCAGCGAAGCACCAACAAACTGATCACTGAAAAAGGTCTGTTTGATTTCCCAACCTCGACTTTCACGGAACACCAGCACAGCGATCGACGCGATCTGATGGTTGTTTACCACCACACCGAAGGTGATGGGTTTAACCTTACCGATTTCGTTCAGAATCCAGGCTGTCTGATCCGTATTCTCATCATTTGTCCAATAACGAATACGCAATCCCGGGTATTTATGACCAAAAATATTTTTTAGTTTCTGCTTTACAGGCTTACTGATCCACAGTTTATGGCCAATATGATTGGCACCTAGATTTTGACTGAGGAAATCTTCTTTGCTCAGGTAGGAGCCTTGAGCCCACAACGGTGCTGCTACAGTGAGCAACACGGCAAAACTACAATAGGCTAAAAGGAGCAATAAACGGTTCAGACTCATGATGGCAATGAAATCCTCTGAAGCTCTCCCGGTGCGGTACTACCGCACCGGGTTTGCCGTTAGAACTGGTAGCCTAGACCCAGGTTGAAGCCATCACTGTTGCCAGCATCATCATTCTGTAATTGGTAATCAAACTTCAATACCACATCACTGTGTGGATAGTAGTTGAGTCCAAAGTCTGTCTGGGCCGCGTCCACTTCGGCCTCCTGAGACCAGGCGCTCTGGCGTATAAAGAAGCCTAATGCTTCCATGGGGCGCCAGGCGAGTTCGAGATAACCGCCGTCCTGTACATCTTTACCCGCCGCTTCTGCGGCATCGCCACCCAGGTCCCAGCGGGCATACAGACCTTTGGCCGTGAATTCACCCAACTGGTAGATGATATGACCACCGATCAGCGTGGCTTCTTCAGCATAGGAGTCCTCTGCACTTTGATCCAGGTCAGGCTGGTATTGTGCATAAGCGGCCACCTCCAGGCCTGCCATGCCGGTATAGGTGGCACGACCTGTCACAGCAAAATCGAAGGCATCAGCGAATGAGCCTTTCTGTTTGCCACCCTTGAGATTGAAAGGATCACTCTCGCCGGTTTTCAGGCCTTCGGAAAGCATCAAGTCGAAGCGTAGGGCATTGTTGGTTCTGTAGATCAGATTGACACCGTTAGACCACCAGGTGGTAGGGATAATCGTAGTCTCCACAATAGGACGCTCTACACCATAAAAAGTCGGCGGCTCATGGGTCTCATTAATTATGCCTATTGGCATCAGTATCGCACCAACCTGTGCCATTGTGCCCTCATATACATCAAACTCGATGAAGGCCTGCTCAAGTTCCACTGCACCACGCCTGGAGGAGCTGGCGATAATGTGCTCAACTTCAAGTTCGGAAACGAACCGGATTGAGTCAGAGAAGTCATACCCAAAGAAGATTACGAAACGGTGAAAGTCCAACTCTCTATCATCGACTCCATCCACATCCAGGTGATTGTAATGCAGTTCACCATAACCGCCGAGATGGACCTGGTTAGCCATACTCTCGTCCGTCTGTTGACTTCCCACGCTGTCGGCCATGGCTTCCAGTTTGGCATCCAGGTCTTGCTCCAGTTGATCGATACGTTCACGAAGTGCTTCGATTTCAGCTTGGTCATTCGCGTTCTCGGCAATCGCCGCACTGCTGAACAGGGTTGTGGCTAGCAGCAGAGAGTTTCCGATATGTTTCATGTCTATTTAGCCTGCCTAATAAATGTATGTTGTGCGATTGACGGTCAGTCTCCGTCACTGAAGTTGATCCCCAGTTCCACATCCAAGCCGTTGGGTATCTCCCGCTTGAAGTGACCGTCTAGATTGGCGATGTTTGTTTCCAGTAGCTCGGCATCCCGGGTATTGATGGCGGTGCGGATTGTGGCAATGGTCTCCCGGATAGCTGCTACCGAATCGCTAAAACCGCCAGCTTCCATCAAGCCGAGAAAACTGACCTCTGTATTCCCCTCCAGTAGTATTTCGATCTCATCGATTGTGGCGCTGAAGCCGTTCCAGGCGACCCCGGATAGGGTCGCACTGGTGGAAAGTACGTTGCGTTTATTCAAGTAATCCAGATGTTCCTGAACCGAAACCAGGAGCTGGGTGAGATTGTTGCTACCATCATCGAGCTGGTCATCAAGAAACAGAGTACGGTAAGACAGCTCGGTATCCTTATGCTGTAATTGCCAGCCCTGCACTACATAGTCTGCATTGCTGGCCAGCTGACGAGCTATACCCGTGAGAATCTCACACTTGCGAGGGTTGTTCTGAAAGTCTTCGATGATATCGTCCACCAAAGCGCTCTGAGCACCACCGCTCGCTTCGAAGGAGAGGACTTCCAGTGCCAATAGGCCAACTTTGTTAAAGGTCAGCTGTTCAAAGAAAGTTTCATCCAAACTTTCTGATCCGGTAATCAGGTTGTCGATCTCATCTCGTACCGTATTGATATAGTTGGTGCCACGTACCCGTAGACTGTCGATAAATGTGTATTTGGCAAATACCAGATCATCATTGAGGGGGCCAAAATTGTAATTCGCCAAGTGAAACCACTTTTCATACAGGTTAATCCAGGCGCTCTGCAGAACTTCCAATTCTGCGGTATTGATCGTGCTGCAAAAACGAACGGTTGCAGTATCAAAGGTCATGGCCTGGGTATTGAAGGCTGTAGCAGCAGGAATGACCGACTGATCAACCGCATATTGCAGGGCTAGATTCAGGTTATCGACTGTCAATTCCGGTGGGTCATTGGGGCGACTGCCACTACAGCCGCTGAGTATCAACAGGCAGAGAATAATCAGACTGGTATTTCGCATGGCGATAAACATCATAGGATTGACTTGGAGAGTTACCCTGTTGTGAGAAGCAGATGGTTGTCCCATCTGAAATCAGGGTGTTGGCGATGTGCTCGATCTTCTTTAAGGGTCTGTGCATCGAGCAGTCTCATCTGACCATTCGAACTGGTCAGGGCAAAATAACGCTGATCTTCTGTGACTGCGATGCCGCACACATCGTGCAGTTGGTGATATCCGAGAAAGGCCCCGTTATTCAGATTCCAAAAAAGTGCAATACTGCCTTTGGGGCTGGTGAATCCAACGACTCGACTTCTGTTATTGATCGCGACACTGCCAATATAATCGCGCAATTGCATCACTATCGCCGCTGGTGCTTCGAGCAAGCGTAGCGGATCACCGAGTCGATGAGTTGCGGTTAATGGCACCAGTGAATCGTGAGCAGCAGCCTCTCGCTGAAACTGCATTCCAAAGGCAACGGTATCATCATCGGCCACATCAAGATGACGAATGCTGGCTTTTGTCTCAGTGAGTCGATGTAAGGCTAGCCTTTTACCGGAGTAACTATCGATATAGCAGAGGTTTGAGGACATGCTGTCTAGATTGAGTTTTTTTCTACCACTGTCGGGATGGGTGAGTATGCCGCCATTGGCGACAACCAGTGTCTTTCCATCATTGAGCAGTTTCAGTTCATGAGGCCCAATACCGTGGCTGGAGATCTCAGCCAATAATTCATAGCTGTTTGCATCTCTGATGGCGATCAGACCTCGACCCGTATCGATCTCTGCTTCGGTGGTGTATAGGAGTTTTCCGTCAGGTGAAAAACTGCCATGCCCAAACAGATGCCGGTTGTTTTTACACACAAATGCCAGTCGATGATCACGGCTCTCCAGGTCAACCTCTATTGCCTCTGTTCCGGGACGACGGGCAAACATCACGACTCGGTTATGTAATGGATGCAGACTGACACCATGCCCACGGAACCCAGAGGGTATCTTTAGACTGTTGGCGTTATCTGAGAAAAACAGACCGATACCGTAAGTTTTGGCTTTATCCCCTTGTGCTGAAAGCCAGATATTACTTCTACCCTTATTCAGATGAGCGCCTGCAGCAAGAAGAGAGGAGGGCATAAACGCCAGGGTTGCCATACCTGATATGAGTGCTCTGCGAGATATTCCAGTTCTATTAACCATCTTCTAATACCGCTTAAAGGGATTTCACAAATTCAATCAACAACTGACGTTGATCCGCCTTGAGATTGACGAAATGTCGCCTGACTTGTTTGGCCTCACCACCGTGCCAGAGAATCGCCTCTTCAACCGTTCGGGCACGGCCATCATGTAGCAGGTTGTTACTGCCATTAACTGCTTCACGTAATCCAACACCCCAAAGTGGAGGCGTTCGCCACTCACTCCCGCTGGCTTGGTAATCTGGTCGACCATCAGCTAGATCAGGCCCCATATCATGTAGTAACAGATCTGTGTAAGGCCAAATTTTCTGTTTAGAGAGGTGGGGCAATTGGCTTGATTCAGCTGTGGTGTAATCCGGGTGGTGACATTGCTGACAGCCCGATTGGTAGAAGAGCTCCCGCCCTGCCAATACTGGCTCGCTGTTCCAATTACTGCGCTTGGGAACACCAAGATTGCGTAGGAAATCAGTTACCAGACTCAATAGATTGTCTGGGATTTCCACACCTTCTTCGCCGTTCCCATTAGCGGTTTTCAAACATCGGGTCTGTGCTTCGGTACAGGGTTGCTGCGGGAAAAGGGGGTTGGTAATACCGACATCGCCAGTAAAGGCTGCAGCGGTAACAATACGTAGGTTATTCGCCCGATTGGCCTTCAATCCAAATCGTCCCGGTACAGTCCTGGCTTGTTCAAAGTCCCAAACCTGATTGACTCTGCCTGAGATTCCATCACCATTGATGTCCTGTGGATCGGCAAGTTTATCGATGGCGGTTTGGGGGATCAGTTCCAGCAGGCCTGTACCATGGATAGGCGGGGAATTACGTAAGCTGAACATGGTGTCAGCATTCAATTCACCATACGCAAGTTTTGTGATACGGGGTTTCGGCCAGCGCAGAGTAACCTGTGTTTGGTCCGGGTAGGTGAAGGTCGAATGTTGCCAGTCGATATAGATATAGGCCTCGGGTTTAACCTCCTCGGCTTTCAGGCTCACTTTTTTCAACTGGCTTACCTGACGTAGTTGATGACTCAGAGCAACCGACTGGGTCTGTAGTTGGTCACCGTATACCGGTTCAGGCACCACGCCTTGGATTTTGTCTTTGCCTGGTATACTGATGCGTACGAAAGGTCCTATCAGCTCTCGATCCGGGCTCTCCGGAATCTGGCTGCGACCACCGTTGATATGGCAAAAAAGGCAGGTTCGTGCATTGTAGAGTGGGCCCAATCCATCCCGGGCAGTCGTTATGGTGGGAGCACGCACCCAGGGCTGGTGAGCCAGGGCCTTGCCAGCATGAAAATCCGGATGTTGTGCCTGAGGAAGATTTTCAACAGGCAACTGAAATGAGGCGAAAGGTTGGATTGAAACCGAAGCTTCACCTCCAGGTAGTGATTCTGACGACGACAGGGTGGGCGCCGCTGAGTTGCCGCAGCCGCTAACAATCAGTAGCAAGCAAGAACCTAGCGCAGCGCTTGTCACAGTTTTTGGGATAATGTACATGATTGGCAATTGATCGTATGAAGAGGCAAAGCCGGCTTTGCCCGATTACTACCGGTAGACAGATCAGCTGAAGCGGCTGATCTGTCTATTTACAACTACTGATCAGCATTCAGCGGATGGATCGCTTGTATCACACCCCGATGCATCGTCATCAACCACATTGCCCAGATTCAGTTCATCAGCAATTTGTTGAATCAAAGATGATTGGCTATTCAGGGAGATGATTGCCGGATACAGGGGATTGTCACTGGTTTTTTCCTCAGTGATCAGTACGTCTACCGGACGACCTGCCCGAGCGGCAGCATCAATCGCCACATAAGCGGATTCGGTGTCTGTCAGGGCGGTTTCGATATTGCTCTTCAGTGTCGTGAGCCCGGCATCCTGGAGGTAGTCATCAATGCCATAACCATCCACTGCATTGGTGGTTTCATCGTCAATACCATCCAGGTCGCTGTCATACCCGGCATAGACACCGTAATAACTGTTGGAAACTCCTTCCGCATTCAGCCAGATATCACGGTGGGTATTATCGGAAAAACAGGAGTGTTCATCTTCCTGGGAGTTGGTGCTAAATGCGATCTGCATACGCTCACCTGCCAACTCGCCTTCAGATAAGGTCCCCATCCCAGTAAGAATCTCAGCCAGCTTCTGTTTCGCTTCGGCTTCATTGGCCACCGAGGTGAAGGCAGTACGGTAACTGGCACCTTCGATCCAACCATCTCTAACCTGTTGCAGGTCAGCAATCAACTTATCTACTGCAACTTCCAGGTACTGGTGTCGGCGATCTGCAGCATCATTAGACGCCGTAGTGACAAAGTCGGATATGGGGCGTTGCCCCCCTGTTGCCAGATTGGAAGCGTCATGGGTTTTAACCGCCTGAGTTCTATCCTCCGGGACTGTAATCGTGGCGTTGTTATTGAGATCCTGACCCCATAGCAGGAATTCAATGGCATGGTAACCGGCAATAACATCATGTTTGTCATCGGCAGTAGCCGTGTTGGCCAACAGATCTGCGTTGATGGTAATACTGGTATTACCAATGATGTTGTTGCTGCTGTCGGTTTCAGCATCGGCTTCAGTAAGCGCACCATTACCATTGATGCCTGCTGCATTTGCAGTCACACCCACTTGGTCATCACCAAAATCATCGGCACTATTACCGGTATCCACATTGACATAGTCGATCAGTGCCTCTCCAAGAGGCCAGGCATTGATGTCACCTTCAGGGCCGTTTTCATCGCTGTAGTTTGTCGAGTCGATGGGGCTGAGGCGGAAACGGTAAACTTCGGTCTGACCGTAGGGCTCACGGGCTGCCAGCCAGGCATCCTTAGCTGATTGCAGGGTTGTCTCTGTGGGATCGGCACGTAAGGCGGTGAGGGCGGTTTTCAATGCTTCAGCTGTCGTAATGGCATCAGTGTAAACAGCTAGAGCGATATCTGCGTTCGTCTCCAGTACTTTCAATACATTTTCTATATTAATCAATGATGTAGTCGAATTGTTATCGTCGTCACTACTGCCACCACCACCTCCACAGGCAGTGAACAGGCTAGCACTCAGTAGGGCCGCGGCAATGGGTTGCAGTCTCATTCAGGTACTCCTAATCAAACTCAATTTAATACGGCCCGAAGTCACACAATCGAGAGAGGTTTCGAACAGGCCGTGTAAGCGTGGAGAAGATGATAATGAAAATAAGAATAATTATCAATAGTATTAACATTAATTTTAATTTATACTCTCAATTTCCTGGTATTTGATGTGTATATAGCAACCTGGCCGAAATGGCTGATGACTTTAAACTATGAATATTTCGAGAGATTTTACGAAATTTACGGTTGTGATGACCTGTGGCCTTTTATTGTCGGCATGTGGAGGCGGTGGCGGTAGCAGTGATGGCTCTGATGCAAGTGAGGCAACTTTTGCAAGCAAAGAGGCATTGGGAGAAGCGCTTTTTTCCGATGTGAATCTTTCTGGAAATCGTACCCAGGCCTGTTCAACCTGCCACAATCCGGGTCGGGCCTTTGTCGATGATCGCCTGGATGCTTTTGGTGAGATCGGTGCGGTTTCTATGGGTGATGACGGAATATCATTAGGCGACCGCAACACACCTTCAGCTGCCTATGCTGCCTTCAGTCCCGATTTCTTTGAAGGAACTCGCGATCGTCTCAACAGTGATGCAGGTCAATATCAGGGATTTATGGGTGGCCAGTTTTTGGATGGCAGGGAAACCGATCTCAAAGGTCAGGCTGGCGGACCGCCATTGAACCCCATCGAGATGAACATGCCTGACAAGGCGAGTGTCGTGGCTCGAATACAGGAGAACGAAGACTATGTTGAAGCCTTCGAATCACTCTACAGTGAGACTGTATTCGATGATGTGGATGCTGCCTACGAGGCCATGACCGAGAGTATCGCTAAGTTTGAGAAAACCGAGGGTTTTGCAAGCTTTGACTCTGACTACGATCGCCATATAAATGGTGAGTATGATGAGTATATTCTCACCAAGGCCGGCTTGGGTAAGGCGCTGTTCTTTTCTCAGGAATTCACTAACTGCGCAACCTGCCATCAACTGCAGCCCAACAGTCATCCTCAGGAGACCTTCTCCAGTTACGAATACCACAATATTGGTGTGCCGGAAAACACCACTGTACGAGCGGTCAACAATACGGCTGAAGGATTTGTCGATCATGGCTTACTTGACAACCCTGCCACTACTGATGTATCCCACCAAGGTAAATTTAAGGTACCCACGTTAAGAAATGTGGCGGTTACCGAACCCTATATGCACAACGGTGTGTTTCGCGACCTTAAGACGGTGATTTTGTTCTACGATCAGTTCAATAATGAAGATCGCAGCTTGAATCCTGAGACGGGGGCTGCTTGGACGGAGGCTGAAGTTCCAGAGACGATCAATCACAGCGAACTCGCTGCCCCGGCATTGACCGATGAAGAGGTGGAAGCGTTGGTATGCTTCTTACGTTCTCTGACGGACGCCCGTTACAAGCATCTCATTGCGGAAAAGGGCGTTCGTTGTGATTGATAGCGGCAGAATTTAGCAGTGACTTGGCAACTTGCTGTAAACCATTGTATCTATTGAAAATGTCAGTATAGACATACTCACTCTTCCTCGGCTGATAAATCGCTTCATGATCGCAGGAAGTGCGGGTACTCACCTGTTATTCAGGCGGTAGATTGAGTCGAGGCATCTGTGACCTTAAAAAACGGCTCTTCGGGTGGGTGAGAAAGTGGCCAAGTTGTCTATTTAGTTGCCAATCTAAATAAGAATAAGAATCCTTAATAATTAGGCCGGCAACAGAGTCAAAGTTAATTTACAACGTTCGAGAGTCAAGGTTTTTGTCAGCCATCAACCAATCTCCTGAATAAATTACTGAATTAACAATAACCAAGGAGTTAACTCATTGTTATTAAAATGATTTAATTCGAAGTATTAGTGTATATTAATTCAGCTAATCAGCTAACAAGGATTACTGATTTGTGAATATCATGCCAAATTATTAGGATTGCTCGCTCTAAATAAACCACGGAGATGAGGAGACGATGTTTACCACAAATCCCTTCAGCGAGCTTTCCGGAACTATCTCACCTGAGACCATGCAGATTTATGTAATCCTGATGGTCATCATGGTGGTCGGTGGCACTATCATCGATATGATTCACAAGAAAAGTGCTCAGTACTTTTTCGAGAATTCCAAAAAAGCTGAAAAGAACGCCAAGCGTACCGTTAGCAGCGGTGAGAAAATGTCGCTTGCAGTGCAAACAGTTGCCAGCGAGGTACTGACCTCATCTGAATTCTGTAATCCGCAGCGCCGGCTTTCACACCTTTTAACTATGTACGGTTTCATCATCTTCGTTGTCTCCACGGCAACGCTGATTTTTGCCTATCCAACCGAGGCTTCAGCTGGCATCTGGCCAATGCTTTGGCATATCGGCGCAGCCATGCTCTGCGTCGGCGGTTACTGGTTCTGGTTCATCATCCGTGTTGATGTGTCTGCCGAGGGCAAGCCCTGGTACAAACTGGCAAAGGCTGACATTTTCATCGTGTCTCTGCTGACTACTGCGACTTTCGGTCTGTTGTGGTCCGCAACTCAGGGCGGTGGTCTTGGCTGGTTGTTCTTCGCACTGTTCATTATCTCTAGCACATCGCTTTTCGGTACGGTGCTTTGGTCAAAGTTTGCCCACATGTTCTTCAAACCTGCTGCGGCTTATCAGAAGAAAATGACCAAAATAGACGGCTCGCAAGAGAATCTGCCGGATCTTGGTGAATTGTCTGATCCTGCACTGCAGTCACGCTATCCGGATATCCCCGAGTACATGGGTACTAACCCACCGAACATGGGGCTTGGCATCAAGCGTGAAGCGCCTCAGCACTATTAAGTCGTTTCAACCGAATTAAGAGAGAACTGTTATGCCAACATTCGTATATATGACCCGTTGTGACGGCTGCGGACACTGTGTCGATATCTGCCCTTCAGACATCATGCACATCGATCCGACTTACCGTCGTGCTTACAACATCGAACCCAACATGTGCTGGGAGTGCTACTCCTGCGTCAAAGCATGTCCGCATCATGCGATTGACGTGCGTGGTTATGCTGACTTTGCTCCTCTCGGCCACTCAGTTCGAGTGATTCGTGATGAGGAGAAGGGTGTTATCGCCTGGCGGATCAAATCCCGCAATGGCGAAACCGACCTGAACCTGCTGGCACCTATCACCACTAAGCCTTGGGGCAAGCACATTCCTCAACTCTCCAGTGTTCCTGCTCCTACTCAGGATCAGCGTGACAGCCAACTGCTGTACAACGAACCGAAATACATTCGTCTCGACGATGGTGATATCCACACTCTCGAGTCCAATGGCTTGCATATGGAAAAAGGGGTGTACTACTAATGGCCTACAAAACTATCGTAGAAGACAATATCGATATCCTGGTCGCTGGTGCTGGCCTCGGCGGTACCGGTGCGGCTTTCGAAGCGCGCTACTGGGGTAAAGACAAGAAGATCGTAATTGCCGAAAAAGCCAACATCGACCGTTCCGGTGCTGTGGCCCAGGGTCTGTACGCGATCAACTGTTACATGGGTACTCGCTTCGGTGAGAACAACCCGGAAGATCACGTACGCTATGCCCGTATCGACTTGATGGGTATGGTTCGTGAGGATCTGTTGTTCGACATGGCTCGCCACGTAGACTCGGCTGTACATCAGTTCGAAGAGTGGGGCATGCCGATCATGCGTAACCCCAAGACCGGTTCCTACCTGCGTGAAGGTCGCTGGCAGATCATGATTCACGGTGAGTCCTACAAGCCGTTGGTGGCTGAGGCTGCCAAGAAGTCTGCAGACAAGGTCTATAACCGTATCTGTGTTACCCACCTGCTGATGGATGACGCCAAAGAGAACCGGGTTGCCGGTGCTGTTGGCTTCAACGTACGTACTGGTGATTACCACGTATTCAAATCCAAGACTGTTGTCGTAGGTGCCGGTGGTGCTTCCAACATCTTCAAGCCTCGCTCCGTTGGTGAGGGTGCTGGTCGTGTTTGGTACGCTCCTTGGTCCTCCGGTTCAGCTTACGGTCTGATGATCGGCGCTGGCGCCAAGATGACTCAGATGGAGAATCGTATCGTACTGGCACGATTCAAAGACGGTTACGGCCCTGTTGGTGCTTACTTCCTGCATCTGAAGACCTACACCCAGAACTGTGACGGTGAAGAGTACGAATCCAAGTGGTTCCCGGCTCTGGAAAAAATGGTGGGTAAAGCCTACCTGGACACCGAAGCGTCCCACGTTTCACACCGCCCGATTCCAACCTGTCTGCGTAACCACGCGTTCATCAACGAGGTTGCTTCTGGTAAAGGTCCTATCCACATGGTCACCATGGAAGCCTTCCAGGACCCACATCTCGAAGAGATCGGCTGGCATAACTTCCTGGGTATGACCGTTGGTCAGGCTGTTCTCTGGGCAGCTACCGACGTTAACCCCAAGTATGAGAACCCCGAGCTGACCACCTCTGAGCCTTACGTCATGGGCTCTCACGCCACCGGTTGTGGCGCCTGGTGTTCAGGTCCTGAAGATATCTCTCCTGATGAGTATTTCTGGGGCTACAACCGTATGACCACCGTCGAAGGTCTGTTCGGCGCAGGTGACGCGGTTGGCGGAACTCCTCACGCTTTCTCCTCCGGTTCTTTCACCGAGGGTCGTCTCGCAGCCAAGGCTGCTTGTAAGTACATCGACGACGGTAAGGCACAGGGCATTCGTGTTTCCCAGGAGCAGATCGATCGTCGTAAGGAAGATATCTATAAACCGATGGAGCACTACAAGATCTATCGTAATGAGATCGTTGCCGGTTCTGTCAACCCTAACTACATCAACCCACGTCAGGGTCTGGATCGTCTGCAGAAACTGATGGACGAGTATGCTGGTGGTGTTACCGTTCAGTACATGACCAATGAGAAGTTGCTGCACATCGGTCTGAAGAAGATGAAGACCCTCGAAGAGGATCTTGAAAAGGTAGCCGCTGAGAATGTCCATGAACTGCTGCGTGCATGGGAGCTGAAGCATCGTCACCTCGCTTCCGAGGCCGTTATCCATCACACCCTGTTCCGTGAGGAGACTCGCTGGCCTGGTTATTACTACCGCGGTGACCACATGAAAGTGGACGATGATAACTGGCATGTGCTGACCGTATCCCGTCGTGATCCGGTTTCAGGTGAATACACCATGGAAAAAGCACCTCTGTATCACCTGGTTGGGGATATCGAAGATAAGGCGCTTGCAGAAGTGAAGGCTACTGAAAAAAGTTAGCCGATAAGCTACCGGACAGGAGTCCCTGAATGGGGCTTCTGTTTGGCTTTTAAGAGAGAGGCCAATATACTTGTTGGCCTCTTTTTTTATTTGTAAGTAACTGCATTTCTTGTATAAATAGATAATCACCAATTAATGTCCAGTCTGCGGATGTTCAGCTAACTGGCAGAAACTAAAGGTTTTTATCCTGTTTTGAATGCGCATTGTTTGTGATTCTTCCTAAACACAGAGCAGCAGATGAATATTATTGACAATACAGACGAAGAGCTTCTGGCCATAGGCATTCCCTGGTGGGAAGATCTGATCAAATACTCCAACAAGGGGCAGTATGGAAAATTCATCCGTAATTTTTCCTATGATCTACTGCTCGGGCTGAATGAAGTCGAAGTGGGTAAACAGTTTGCCAAGAGCGATCTGACCCGTAGTCTGGATACAAATTACGACTTCCTCGGATTCATCCGACGTGGTGAGCATGTCACTTTTCTGTTCAGAGTTCGCAGTACCAAACGAGAAGGGGAGTGGCTTGGCAGAATGGTGGTCGGTTACGAAAGAGGTGACCCGAAAATATTTGCCGCCTCTATTTTCTGAGGAAGGTCTGAACAGTTTATTTCGTTATCCCTGCTCATACCGGAATCAAGCAAGTTTGATCCAGTTTTCGCCGGGACAACGACTGCATCAGAGGTTGCCTAAACGATCATGAAAGAGATCATACAACATCATAAACTCGTTGAACTGAACTATAAGGTTCTCGACGAGAAAACCGGCCAGGTTCTATCAACTGTTGAGTTCCCGATCAGTTATGTACATGGTGCTGATCAGGTTCTCGCCACCCAGGTTACTGCACAACTGGAGGGCAGGGCAGAAGGTGAGATCATTGAAGTACCGATCGACGGTAATATGATCTACGGTCCCCGTGATGAGGGGCTGGTTTTTACCGATCATATCGAAAACGTACCGGAAGAGTTCCGTGAGATCGGGACCAAGATTCTTATGGAAAACGAAAAGGGTGAACCCAGGGAGTTTATTGTTACCCGTATGGATGACACGACCCTGACCGTTGACGGCAACAATCCCTTGTGCGGTAGAGATCTGATCTTCAAGTTAGAGATCCTCAAAGTCAGAGAGGCTACTGAACAGGAGATCGAAGCCGGAACCAAAGTGGTGAACGGGCCAGATATCGACTTGGGCAGCGATAAGATCGTGCCGATCTAGAGACTATCGAATAGCAGCTTAGCCTAGCCGCCAGTAAACGCAAATCTGCTCAGATAGAAGCCGTAATGTGAAAGATATTCGCAGCATTTTGCGGTGATTGGCGTGTATCCGCAGCTAATTTTTCTTAAATGAATGCTGGTTTTGATTAGTCGCTACATGTTGCTGAAGGGGTCGTCGTAGAGCAGGATGCTCACGTAGGGCGCATAGGTCAATACCGCTCCTTGATAGGAGCCCAGTTCATTGAAGGCATGCAGTACACCAGTCAGACTCTTATCACTGTTTGTATCGGCTTTTAACCGCTCCAGTGCTGTGATCAGGGGCTCGATGTCTTGCATTTCCAGATGCTGTTTCAATAACTCGATCGTTTCATCGATTCGCTCGACTTGAATATGTTCCCGATTTTGAGTCAGTTGTGCTTCACCCCCCTCACCAAAGTCCACTGGAGCCCCATCTACGTTGGGATTCGCAGCAGCCGATCGGCTGGTGGACTGAAGTCCGGCAAATGCATTGAACTCCTCAAATGCCTTCTGTTTTATGGCATTTACAAAACCGTTGAACGCGTCAGTATTCGGTTTTCCCAGAAATAACGAAATTAACGGTTCGCCATTTACCCGGCTATTGAAATGCAGGGCTGACTGGCTGATCACTGGCTCCGGATCCAGTACGGTGAGCATCACCGTCAGGTTCTCCTCTTTTTTAAACGGCGCCTTGATTCGAATATCGATATGGTCATCGACCAACTCAAATTCCTGTGTTCCTTTAAAAAGGTCTTTCTGTATCAGCTTGGTAGTCATATCCGCGCTTTGCCGTTAACTGCTGAAGACTTTCTTCATGATGTCAGCGACAAACTCATGGGCATATGAGTTTTCCCCGCAGTGGATGACCTCGTTCTCTGTGCCGATAAAGGCCAGATAGGGGTGAACTTCGACTCCATCGTGTTCGATATTGGCCTGATCATCCAAGCTGCTGGCCACGCTGAAGGCGATTTCGCCCGTCAATTCTCTTAATTGGTCACCAGTAATACCGCCTTGGGCCAGTTTGAAACGAATCTGCTCGATGATTTCTTGTACTAGTATCTCTTGCAGCTGTTCAAATTTCTCGATATCAATAATTTGTTGCATCTTGAGTTTCTTTTATCATTTCCAGGTCAACGATTATACACTTTCTCTTTTAGGCTTTTCAGCTTAACCGTCAGTGCACTGATAGGGTTCATCCCCCTATTTGTTTGGGGGGTATTATCTATACAACTCAGTCGCCAGCGTTGCCGGCGTTGCGACATCCAATCCTGTTTGTAGGCATCGTTTCCAGTGAGAAAGTCAATCTCTTCAACTTTATCTCGGTCGATTACGTGCTCCATCAAATAGGCAAGTAGAATCGTGCCGGGTGAGTAGCGTTTCCAAGCTTCGTCATAGACCAGCTTAAAGATACTGGCCTTACCGTGGGCGACGAACCAGAATTGTGCGGCTACCGGATGGTTGTTGATATAGAGAATCGCGAGCCTTAACCAGCCTGATTCAGACAGAGTTTTGGCCAGCCCCTCAACAAACGGTTCAAACACCTCATTGGCCTTCCAACTGGCATTATAAACCGCTCGATAATCGGCCAAAGCCTGACCTAATTGGCGATCGGTGAAGAGTTCGATTCGGTAATCCTGTTCCCGTGCGAGCTTGCGTTGTTTCCGTCCGACAGTGTTTCTCACCCTTGATGGGCGTGCAGCCATATAGTCGGAAAAAGACTCTCCGTTTGTCCGGTGATACCAATTATAGAAACTGAAGTAGCGATGGCAGGTGTATCCGTAAGAGGTCATGGTCTGTTGTAGCTCATACACGCTCAAATCATTTTCGGCAACAGGCTCCAGTTGCAGCGAATGGAGTGGCAGATCTCTTAACCCTTCAATCAGGCAGGCCAGAATCTGTCTGTTATCGCTGCCTTCAAGCAGCAGGGTGTAGAGGGAGGTATAGAGGTGTTTTACCGGGTAGGCGTGCTCACCATCAGGACGCATCAGTGGAAGCAGGGCAACCACCTTTTCCCCATCAAGTACACAGGCCAGTAACAGTGTCTGGTCTTCACCAAAACCTGTTTTGTGTAGGTTTTCAAACCAGGTTCGGGAAAAAAACAGGCTCTCCTTTTCCGCCGAGGCAAACAGCTGAGCGACGCTGGCCGGCAATTCAGACCAGTCAGCGTAACAGACAAATTTCATTACAGAGATTAATTGGCTTTCTGGCTGTCGCCCTGGTCAGAACCACCGCTCATCTCGATCATCTCTGACACTTCCAGGGTGCCGTTGATCTCCAGAAAAGGGCAGCTTTTGGCGGCTTCAAGGGCCTGTTCCATAGAATCGGCCCGGATGATACTCATACCGGACATGGCTGATATGGTGCCAGGTGAGGCCTGACCGCCGGGTTGTACCGTATGGGTATCCTTAAAGGGAATAGCTGGACTGATCACCGCATCGCCGAGGGAGATCAGCCACTGTTGATATTGCTCGAAATGTTTTTGTCCCTCTTCAGGACTCGTGGGGTATTCACCCCCCAGATAGACAAAGATATATTGTGGCATTATTTGTAGGGTCTCTATCAAGAAATACGGTATTATTGAGTAAGTTACGGATTTTACCGAAAATTCCCCCTAAAAACAGAAATAAATCTGATATATGCAGTCACAAAAAATTAGAATCATCATAGGGGGTGTGATGACTGGTCAGCAAAAAGTCGCTGCTATATAATCCAGGCTCTATGAATTATTCGTTGTCGTGAGAGTTGCGATATAGGATTCTTACGCGAACTATTTCGACTGCAAAACAAAAGGTGAATTATGAGCGGACAGCCTAAAACCAGACCTAAAGTTCCTGAGGGTAAATCACGTTATCTGACCACTCGTCAGAAAGAGCCTAATGAAAAAGGGTTTGTCGGCTACGATACCATTTGGGAATCGTTTCAGAAAGTGGCTGAATACACCACTCCAAAGCGCCCCTAATTCAAGTGGTACCGCGAACCTTCACCGGTTCGCGGCTACTTGTAAAAAAGCCTGCTGACTGTCAATTTTGACAGGCTGTTGGCAGCTGAATTACCTACAATACGCCCCTCTTAGATCTGCTTATCAAGCGGACGACGCTAGAGCTAGCTCTAGTATCATTTCTCCCTCTTCAGGATAAATGCTCTCTATCTGGGTATTATATCTATACTGATTCCGATGCTGATCTCTGAAATAACGAGTGTGAGATCTCAGAAGTTAGCTCATTTGATTGATTGTGTTCCCTGATCTGTTCAAGTAAATAAAGATCGAACACTCCGATCAATACAATCAACAGCACGAGAGGGGATAGTAGGCTAACTGTCAGCTTCATAGTCTTTACCTCATGGTGAAATCTCAACATCAATCCACTTGGCTTGGTAACTACCTGGCTGAGCTTGTAAATAAGAATAATAATCAATATCGATAACTGCAGTAAAGGCTATAACAAACAAATCTGCCAGTGTGCAGACTCATCGACTGAACAGCCTCCCTCAAAATAGCGTTAGCGCGGTATTTCACATCGATTCAATGCGTTATAATTCGGTCCGTCTATTCTCAATTTACAGGCTGTCTCATGAAGCATTGCCAACCGGGTATCCTTGCCGAGGTGCCTCGTCTTGCCCGTTACCTATCATTTACTCTGAAACCCGATATCGATGTGGACACCACCCGTAGACTGGTGCGAGAAAGGCTCAATCTCGAGCACTCTGTAGTGGGTTTCGGACTCGAGTTGGTATTGGCCCTGGGGAAGGATATCGATGGCTTGAAGCCGTTTCCTGTTCTCTGTGGACCGGGCTTTACCGTACCGGCGACACCATCCGCCTTATGGATCTGGTTACAAGGGGATGATCGGGGTGAACTACTACAGCGTTGTCGAGCCTTGGTACAGGACTTGAGTGAAGCTTTTGTTCTACACAAGGTGATCGATGCCTTCCAATATCAGGACAGCCGAGATCTGACCGGCTACGAAGACGGCACTGAAAACCCCGAAGGTGAGGATGCCATAAAGGCAGGTCTCGTTCAGGGGGCAGGGCCTGGCATGGACGGCTCCAGCTTTGTCGCGGTACAGCAGTGGGTACACGACCTGGATCACTTCCAATCGCTGCCTCAAACGGAGCGTGACAACATCATCGGCCGACGTATCAGTGACAACGAGGAGCTGGATGAAGCACCACCATCCGCCCATGTCAAACGTACAGCTCAGGAGGATTTCGAGCCGGAAGCCTTCATTTTACGTCGTTCCATGCCCTGGGCCGATGAACATCAGGCCGGCTTGGTGTTTGTTGCCTTTGGCCACTCCTTTGATGCGTTCGAAGCACTGTTGTCACGCATGACCGGTAAGGATGATGGGATTTGTGACGCCCTGTTTCGCTTTTCCCAACCGATCAGTGGTAGTTACTACTGGTGTCCTCCAGTCAAGGATGGACAGCTCGACTTGAGTCTACTCGGCCTCTCTTAATGTCAATCTGATGTGGAGGTGATCAGTGTCGATCTGACCAGATGTATCTGAGATTACACAATGATCACGTAGATACTTTTCCATTCAAGTAAGACTGAACTGACTATCAGAGTAGTAACGCCGGTTTAAAAGCAGGCAGCGATTCTGGCAAGAGCCCGCTCGATATCGTCATTCCATTCACAGGCACAGGAGAGCCGCATAAAGTTCTGGTATTTGGCGGTAGCGGAAAAGATCGGTCCAGGTGCAATACTGATTCCTTCGTGCAGCAGATCCCGAGTCATGGAAAAGCTGTCCCGCTTATCCGGCAGCTCAACCCAGATAACAAAACCACCCTGAGGTCGAGTGATGCGGGTACCCTCCGGGAACAGGCTCTCCACCGCATTGCTCATGCGCTCGACAGCCTGTGCATAGTCCTCTCTGGTTTTACGCAAATGTCTTTCATACTGGCCATTCTCCAACAGTTGAGCAACCGCCAGTTGAGGCAGGGTGGGGGTGGCCAGATTGGTAACAAATTTCAAGTACTCCACCGCCTGCAGATACTGTCCAGGCACGATCCAACCCACTCTCAGGCCTGGCGAGAGGGTTTTAGAGACCGATGAGCAGTGCAGCACCAAGCCCTGCTGGTCATGGCTTTTACAAACCCCGGGGCGTTGTTGACTGAATCCCAGGTCGCCGTAGACATCATCCTCAATCAATGGAATCTGATGTGAAGCGAGTAGCGCCACCAGCTCTCGTTTGTGCGATTCGCTCATACAATAACCGAGCGGATTGCTGTAATTCGGCACCAGGATACAGGCCTTGACCGGCCACTGCTCCAGGGCCATCTGCAGCGCCTGGAGTGAGATACCATCCCTCGGGTGAGTGGGTATTTCCAACGCCCTGAGCCCCAGGGATTCGATTACCTGCAGCAAACCATAAAAGGTGGGTGATTCAATCGCCACCACATCACCAGGCTGGGTCGTGGCACGCAACGCCAGGGTGAGCGCCTCCTGGCAGCCATTGGTAATGACGATATCATCGACGCTGACACTACATCCGATCTCACCCAATCGGCGGGCGACCTGACGGCGCAGTTCCGGCACGCCTGGGGGGAATTCATAGCCGGCATTGCGTTGGCGTTGCAGCCGGTTGGCTTTGGCCATCGCCTTTTCAATCTGCCGGGTTGGCAGGTAGACAGGGGCTGGTACTGCAGCTCCAAGTTGGATCATGTTGGCTTGGTTGGAAGCCTTAACCAGTTGTAGTGCCAGATCCTGTCCGGTTACCGGTGATGGGCGGTTTTTCGGTTTCGAAATCTCCGGCTCTGCACTACTCAAGGATGGGCGTAGACGCACATAGAAACCAGAGCGTGAGCGGGCCTCGATATAACCCTCATCCTCCAGCTTGCGGTAGACCGCCACACTGGTTGCGGTACTGACCCGGTGCTGGGTGCTGAACCGGCGGATTCCTGGGAGACGTTCCCCTGGCCGATAGTGGCCGATGGATATTTGTTCCACAAGTTGTGCAGCCAGCTGCTGGTAGAGATAAGACATGGTGAAACCACTACAGTTTTAACAAGTTTGAATAGATACAGATTGTTTGAAAATTAAACTGTACCGCTACAATAATAAAAATATGACTCTGTACCGCTTATTTGTAAAGGCTTAGACTTGGTTTGTCACTTTCAGGGAGATCAATAATGAGCAATTCGATTTACATCGTAGATGCATTCACACACCATCCATTTCAAGGCAATCCAGCGGCAGTCTGTCTGCTCGATCAGCCAGTCGATACAGCATGGATGCAGTCTGTAGCAAGTGAAGTCAATCTATCAGATACAGCTTTTCTACTGCCGATGGACGACGGTGAATGGAATCTCCGTTGGTTCACACCTCGTAGAGAAGTCGACCTCTGTGGTCATGCAACGCTTGCCGCTGCTCACATACTCTGGAGTGAACTGGAGCAAACCCAGGAGCAATTGGTTTTCCACAGTCCCAGTGGTCTGTTAAAGGCCTCCAGGGAGCCGCAGGGGATAATGCTCGATTTTCCGATAGATCATCTGATCGAGCAGACTATCGATCAACCCTTGGTAGATGCTCTGGGCAGTCGACCTGAAATGGTATTCAAGGGGAGGGAGGATCTACTAGCCGTTTATGATAGTGCACAGCAGGTCAGAACGCTCAACCCGGATCAAATAGCATTGTCTAAGATCGCTTGCCGAGGTGTGATCACGACAGCACCTGGAGATGAAAATGGGGTGGACTTCATATCTCGCTTTTTCGCCCCGGCCCTTGGCATTCCGGAAGATCCGGTCACAGGCTCAGCGCATTGCACACTGGCCCCCTACTGGAGTAACCAACTTGGTAAGCAGACGCTCAAAGCCTACCAGGCCTCACTGCGAGGTGGTGAAATCGAAATTAGGATACGTGATCAACGGGTTATGCTGATTGGTCAGACAGTTACCATCATAAAGGGTAAACTTCATGCCTGAATCACCTCAATGTTGGATAAATGGAGAACTGGTCACCCAAAACGAAGCAAAAGTATCTGTGTTCGACCATGGATTTCTTTATGGGGATGGTGTTTTCGAAGGAATTCGGTTTTTCAACAAACAGCCATTCATGTTGCATGAACATCTCGTACGATTGCGAAAATCCGCCAAGGCAATCGCGCTTGAAGTGCCTTATGACAATCAGGCGATTCTTAACGCGATCGAACAAGTTATCCATAATTTTGCTGAAGATTCCGGTTACTTGAGATTGATTGTGACACGAGGTGTGGGGCCATTGGGGTTAGACCCAACGGGTTGTATAAAGCCGAGCCTCTTTATCATGGCGGATCAACTGGCCATTGTCAGTGAACGGATCAGAACAGCAGGAGTGAAATTAATAATCGCATCAACACGGCGTTTACCCAATGACGGCCTCGACTCCAGGATAAAAAGCCTCAACTACCTGAATCAGATTTTGGCGAGAATGGAAGCAAACCAGGCAGGTGCAGATGAAGCCGTATTACTTAATCAGGCGGGTAGGGTTGCTGAAGGCACGACAGAGAATATATTCATCGTTGTGGAGGGTAAACTGCTGACGCCACCCACTACTGAAGGAGCCTTGGATGGTATAACTCGTAACCTGGTGATTCAGCTAGCGCAGCAAAATGGGATATCGGTGGCTGAAAGTCCGTTAACCTCCTATGATCTCTACAATGCTGATGAGTGTTTCTTAACCGGTACAGGCGCCGAGTTGATAGCTGTTCGCAAGATCGATGGAAGAAGAGTGAATGCTTGTCCTGGACCTGTCTTCCAACAATTGGAACGGTACTACAGGAATAGGATAGCCGCCTAGAGAGGGTACAGAAAGCACCACAGAGCCAGAACAGTTATTTGTAGTGTTTTTATTCTCGAGCAGAATTAAACGCGGAGCAACCGGCATTCTGCAATGTCCTACCGGGAGATACAATATAAACACAACTGCATACGGTAATTAATCATCTCGGCGTTCGACAAGCTCAGGATCTGCAGTAATCTCACGATAGACCTCAATCCTGGCTCCCTCATCAACAACCGTATCCAGTTTTGTTATCTTTCCGAAGATTCCCACTTTCTGGCGTGTCAGATCAATCTCCGGGAACTGTTCGATTAACCCCGACTTCTCAATCGCTTGCTTTACAGTGGAACCGTCAGGTACCTCAAGTTTGAGCCATAACTGTTTGAACTTATCTGCGTAGGCAACACCAATATTCATTTAATAATCCCTGCAGTGAAAGATCAGGTGGTTTCTGGTTGTAATTTAGCTGAAGCATCGATACCCTGCTGCTCTCTTCCAGCCAGTTTTTGGTCCAGTAATCTCTTCAATGCCAGTATGAATCCCAAAACCAAAAAGCCACCTGGCGGCAAGATGATCAAGAGAAAACCTTTGTAATCTTCAATCAGTGTAATTTCAATGAAGCGGGCCCAACTACCGAGCAGTTGGACAGCATTGCTAAACAAAGTACCACTGCCCAATATCTCTCTTGCCGCACCAAGTAATACCAATGCGAAGGTAAATCCTATACCCATCATTAAGCCGTCATACATGGATTTCATAACGGTATTACGGGATGCAAAGGATTCCGCACGCCCAAGAATGGCGCAATTGGTCACGATCAAAGGGATGAAAAGTCCCAGTACTTTATGCAGATCATGAACCCAGGCGTTCATCGACATATCGACCAGTGTCACCAGTACGGCGATAATCAGCACAAATACCGGGATCCGTACCTGAGGAGTGATAATACCGCGCAACAGAGAGATCAACAGGCCGGAAGCGACCATGACGACTGTTGTTGCCAGCCCCATTCCCAGGCCATTTGTTGCAGTACCGGTAACGGCTAATAGCGGGCAAAGACCCAATGCCTGCGAAAAAACAATGTTGTTATCCCACAAGCCATCTTTGGTAATACGTCTATATTCGTTACTCATAATCGGCTTACTCACTTAATGAGGCACGTTGCAGAGGCTCGTCATCTGAATTGATTACAGGTGGTCGGAGCAGTTCGTCCGTATGTTGCTGGAAAAAAATTAGACCATCATGGACCGCAGTTACGATAGCGCGGGGTGTGATGGTTGCACCACTGAACTGGTCAAATTCTCCACCATCCTTTTTGACACGCCATTGTTGATTGGAGGTATTTACTAACGAGTGATTATTAAAACCTAAAATCCAGTCATCCTTTGCCACTTCGATTTTATCACCCAGACCAGGCGTTTCTGCATGGGACAGTACTCTAACGCCCAATACCTCACCCTCTGCATTGACCCCCATAATAAGTCGAATATCTCCAGCATATCCCTTGCCGACAACTTCCCAGGCGAGGGCATTGACCTGCATACCCTGTAGACCTCGGTATACTGTCAGATTATCTCCTCTCTTATCGGCAATGCTCAAAGGCTGGTCGAGTAGATCACTGTCATAATACTCGGTGGGGACAACCTGATTCAGAGAACGCAGAAGATCCTCTTTTTGTCTTGCCTTGATGTCATCCTTAGTAGCGATATTGCCGGCCACCAGAAGCGCGGTTGCAAGGGTGGAGAAGCCACCTAACAGTACCGCCTGATAGCCAACCCGCTTACGATATTGGGGTTCTTTCGGGGTGCTCATTTGCGATCAGTTCCCTCATTGCTATAAACCAGCGGTTGACCTTTTCGATCACGCCCATAAATTCTTGGTTTCAGATAGTGATCAATCAAGGGGGTACAGGCATTCATCAGCATCACTGCAAACGCCACGCCTTCCGGGTATCCGGCCCAGGTTCTGATCGCATAGATCAGTAGGCCACAACCCGCGCCAAACAGAATTTGGCCACGTATCGAAACCGGGGATGTAACAAGATCCGTAGCGATGAAGAAAGCACAGAGGATTGCCGCACCACTGAGCAGATGTGTCATCGGCCCAACATAACTATTCGGATCGATCAGATGGAACAGGCCGGCCAAAAGTGCCAAGGTACCCAGCATGGAGACAGGTATATGCCAGTTAATCACCTTTTTGTAGATCAGAAATAGCCCACCCAGAAGCAGTAACAAGGCTGATGTTTCACCAAGACTGCCCGATGTCTGCCCCCATAATTGTTGCCAGATCGAAACCGTTGTGGTTGCTGCCTCCGGCAGCGCAACACCCCGGCCAAGCTCAGTCTTGAGATGTCCCAGTGTCGTTGCGCTACTGACTGCATCGATAGCATCCGACGAGCCGAAGGTGATTGCCAGACTCTCCAGAAAACCAGGTGCCTGGGCTGAAAACATGGGTACTGGTTGGTTGAAGAGCGTCATTTCAAGTGGAAATGAGATCAACAGGGCAACCCGGGCAACCATTGCCGGGTTGAATAGATTCTGGCCTAAGCCACCAAATACCTGTTTGGCAACAATGATGGCAAGCAGGGCACCAATCAGGCCGATCCACCAGGGTGCCCAGGGAGGTAAAGTCATAGCCAACAACCAGCCAGTTAATATCGCAGAACCATCCATAACGAAGGGCTTGATGGGTTTTCCGGCAACCCTTAATGAGAAGGCTTCAGCCAGCACACAAACCACTATGGTCGTAAGAAAAAGGAAAATTGCAGGCCATCCGAATTGATAGAGCCCGAACAGTGTGGCCGGGAGTAAGCTGAGCATAACCAGTCCCATGGTTCTGCTGATACTGCTCTTGGCATGGGTATAGGGACCGAAGATCGATGTCTCTTCACTCATGATTCTGCTCCTGCTACCGCAGCTTTATCAGCCTTTTTACGTTTCTTCTCCTCCATCTCTTTTTTACGTTTGGCCATGGCTTCTCGCTTAGCGCGTTTGATTTTCTCCATGCGCTCAGTCCTAGCTTCAGCGAGACGTTTGGTCTCATTTTGTTTATGTTGTGTCCGTTGCCTGGAAGCCAGCTCACCCTTGGCATAGTTAAAGTATTGAACCAACGGGATATGAGAGGGGCATACATAGGCACAGGAGCCACAGGCGATACAGTCGAGCAGACCCAGTTTGACTGAACTGTCGAGGCTGCCGGCCTTGATATGATTTGCCATGTCGAGTGGCACCAGTCCACAGGGGCAGGCATTGACACAGCTTGCACAACGGATGCAGGGCATCTCGGTTGTGGTTTTATTTGCCTTGTCGGAGAGTGCTAGCAGACCATTACTGCCTTTAACTGCTGGAACCCGCAGGCTTGGCAGAGGTTGTCCCATCATCGGGCCACCACTGATCAATCGCTCTGGCACCTCCCTGAAGCCACCACAGTAATCGATCAGATTGTTGAGGGGGGTTCCAATCAGTACTTCAACATTCTTGGGATCTTGAATGGATTCACCGGTGACAGTCATCACCCTGGAAATAAGCGGTCGACCGAGTGCGATGGCATCATATACAGCCCGTGCGGTAGCGACATTGTGTACCACCACACCTATATCTGCGGTAAGGCCCCGTGCCGGAGTCTCTTTACCGACCAGTGTCTGTACCAGATGTTTTTCAGAGCCCATCGGATAGCGGGTCGGTAAGCCGACCACGGTGACTATATCAGTGTCTTCTGCCGCCTCTCTGATAGAAGCTTGCGCATCTGGTTTGTTATTCTCAATCGCGAACAAAATGTGATCCACATCCAATGCGCGGGCCATCAGTTTCACACCTTCAACAACCTGCATTGCCTGTTCGCGCATCAGACGATCGTCGCAGGTCAGATAGGGCTCACACTCAGCACCATTGATTACCAGGGTATGGAGTCGGTATCTCTTACGCAGATTCAGTTTCACTGCGGATGGGAAGGTTGCACCCCCCATACCGACAATTCCGGCACGGGCTACCCGGTCTGCAATCTCTTCCGGAGAAAGTTGGTAATAGTCATCGCAGGGCTCTAATTTGTCCAGCCATTCATCCTCGCCATCTGGTTTTAACGTGATGGTTCTAACTGACAGGCCCGAGGGATGGTGTGCCGGATATCCACCAACACCCATGATGCGTCCGGATGTTGGTGCATGAACCGGTGCTGAAATCGCACCCTGATTACGTGCCAGCAGTTGACCCTTTTTGACTTCGTCACCACGCCTGACCAGGGATTCGGCCGGAGCACCGATATGTTGTTGCAGGGGAATATGCAGAAGCGGGGGCATGGGCAGTTTTTCAATTGCCTGTCCGGCACTTAACTGCTTACGATCATCCGGATGAACGCCACCTCGAATTTTAAACAGTTTGAATAGTTTGCCAGTTGACATGACTAGGCCACCTTAGCCGGTTCAGGCCAATACCATGTCTGCAAGGTCTTGATGATCGGACGCATCTCTATGCATTCGGTGGGGCAGACGTCATAACACTTCTCACAACCTGTACAAGCATCAGCAAATACGGCATGGATCTGTTTGGGGCCACCTAAAATGGCATCGGTAGGACATCGTTTGAAGCACTTTGTACAACCGACACACAAATTCTCATGCACGAATGCAACCATCGGTGCTTTCTCTTCCACTGATGAGAGATCGATGCTAACTCCCATTTTTTCCGCCAATGACTCCGCGAGGGCTTTGCCTCCTGGAGGACACATGGTTACCGCGGCATCGCCATTGGCCACAGCTTCAGCGGCCGGACTGCATCCCGGGTAGCCACACTGCCCACATTGGGAGCCAGGCAGTAGACTCTCAATCTCCTCCTGCAGCGGATTGCCTTCAACAGCTAGATATTTGGCAGCGATCCCTAACATGGCGCCCATGGTGATACCCAGTGCAGTCAATACGAGGATTGCAGAAACCATCATTGCATCTCCAACTGTTGATACAGATCTTTACAAATCACACCGAATGATTTGGTTTTGAAACAATCTGGTTCCATCGGTTCTCCGAACATTGAGTTCTCCATTTAAACAGTCTCTTTACAACTTCTGAGTTACTGGCTGGTCAATCCGGCGAAGCCCATAAAAGCCAGTGACATCAATCCGGCCACCACATAAGCAATCGGGGTGCCGCTAAAGGCCTGTGGCACATTGGCCAGTGCAAGACGTTCACGTAATCCGGCAAACATCACAAGCACCAGTGTGAATCCCAGTGCAGAACCGAAGCCATACAGTAGACTGGCAAGAAAGCTGTTTTCCTGTTGCACATTGAGTAGAGCAACTCCGAGCACCGCACAATTGGTGGTGATCAGCGGGAGGAAAATACCCAACACCTGATAGAGTGCAGGGGAGGTTTTGCGAACCACCATCTCGGTAAATTGAACGACGACTGCAATGACCAGGATGAAGGTCAGGATTCTCAAAAAGCCCAGGTCCAATGGCTGTAATACATAGAATTCCAGCAACCAGCCTGCAAATGCAGCTAAAGTGAGGACAAAGGTCGTGGCCAATCCCATGCCCAGCGCTGAGTCAAGCTTGTTGGAAACACCCATCAAGGGGCACAAACCCAGGAACTTGACAAGAACGACATTATTGACCAGTGCGGTCGAAAGAATGATCAGAATATATTCCATAAATAGCCATCGATTCAGAGTAATGGCTATTACCCCAACAAAAAATATGCCAAGCGCCATAAAAAAGGTAATCAACTGCAATCACTATTGTTCAGCAATCTCCCAGGGTGCAGAAATAAAGGCCTGAATGGAATAAGCCCTAATTTAGTGCGGAATTGCACCGGCACCGGGCATAGGCATGTTTGTAGTCTTCGTTACAGATTCCGCTAATTCATTTGTAGATTACGTAACAAACAGGACATTTTGCAGGATCAAGCACCGATCTGGAGTGCTGGTATGGGAATTGCACAAGTATTGTCATGTATAGAGTTTCTACAGTGGAATTAAGGTGCAGCGAGCTATGATCCAGCGCAAAATACAATCAACAAACAGCGACAACCTAGTTGACAGGATCAATGATTTTCTGGCCTCACCTCCTGAGGGAACACCGACTGAAGTTTTGGAGGCATTCAGCAGTTTGGACAGTAATCAGTTTTTACCACCCAAGCTTTTCTATGAATTGGTCGAGCAAGCACCGATTGCTATCTCTATCACCGACCCGACAGCCCGAATTCTCTATGTGAACTGCGCCTTTGAGACGTTGACCGGTTATGCAAGAGAAGAAGTTATCGGAAAAAATGAATCGGTACTCTCCAGTAAATCGACACCTGAATCAGTCTATCGTGAACTTTGGGAGACGATTCAGGGTAATGAAGTATGGCAGGGTACATTGGTCAACCATCGTAAATCCCAAGAGGAGTATCTCGCTGAACTGACCATCTCTCCTGTCAACAACAACAAGGGACAAACGGCCTATTTCCTGGGGATGCATCGAGACATAACTGAGATGCATCAGTTGGAACAACGCTTGAAATTTCAAAAAAACCTGACTGAAGCAACACTGAACGCAGCGCCAATGGTGGTAGCTGTTGTTGCTGCTGATCGTAAGGTTTTACTGGACAACCACGCCTACAAAGCCTTGATAGGCGACTTTAGGGGTGTGGAGCCGGCCTCTCTGTTTCTTGAGGCGCTGGAACAACAGGTCGGATTTGATCTGGGTAAGGTATGTCAGGTTGGTAACGGCTTTACCAATGTTGAGATCAGATTGGACCCCCCGGGTGGTGCGGCACCCAGATGGTTTACCTGTTCAGGAGTCAATGTTCCAGAGTTGGATGAGGCTGCCCGTAACTATTTTAAACAGGCAGAATCAACAAGATGCTGTCTGTTGTTGATCGCCAACGAGGTCACCGGAAGTCGCAAACGTATACAGGAAGCGCGGCTCAATATGATACGTGCCAATATGGCAGAACAACAGATGGTTCAGACCATGCGTGAGGCTATATCCGGCGCCATTTTCAAAATTCAGGCACCGTTGAATGTCATCAAAGCCGCATTGTCCATGCCGACAGCGGGTCAAGAGAGTATGGGGATGAGGATTGTTTTGCAACAAGCCTTAAAGAGTGGTGATGAGGCAATGGAGAGCCTGCATGAAGCACTACCAAGTCCTGTTGTTGAGCAGACCTCGTTGGTCAATATCAATGAGCTGCTGCATGAGGTGGTGAAACTTTCTACTGAAAACCTGCTTTCCGCCGGTGTCGTGGTCGACTGGCGTCCGGCACCGGTACTAGCGGAAGTGAATGGTCGGATCAATGCGCTACGTGGGTTGTTCAAATACCTTATAGACAATGCCATTCAGTCATTGATTGAAGCCAAGCAGGACTATCGGGAAATTCGTATCCAGACCAAACAGGATAATCAGGATTTACTGATTGAAGTAATGGATAACGGCGTAGGTATTCCAAAGGCCCACAGGTTGAAAGTATTCGAGCCTTTTTACTGTGGGTGGGAACAACCAAAGGAGCATGCCGGAATGGGATTGACCATGGCTCAAGAAGTCGTCATCGGACATGGTGGTAATGTTGAGATTGATGCTAACTTTTATGGTGGCTGTCGAGTCTTTGTCAGACTACCTCTAAACGGCATGGAGGAGACGCTTTAATGAGTTCGACTGATATCAATATGGATAATATGGGAGTGGAACATAACAATATTGTCCTGGAGTCGGAGCTGGAGAGCCTCTACCAAGTCAGTCAGGTTTTAAGTCGTTCCTTGGATTTCAGGGAGACACTGACTGAAGTGCTTAGTCGGTTGAGTGATACCGCCAAACTACGCTATGGCATGATCTGTCTGCTGGATGATAGCAGTGGTGAATTACTGGTTACCGCTTTACATGAGAATCCTGCACCCTTTAACACAGTAAGATATAAACCGGGAGAAGGTGTGGTCGGGGCGATAATGTCTAGCGGTAAGCCTCTTGTTGTCAGGCGTATCTCCGATGAAGACCGGTTTCTGGACAGACTTGGCGTGTATGACCCGGAGCTGCCATTTGTTGGTGTTCCCATTCTGATTGGAGATGAGACCGCCGGTGTACTGGCAGCCCAACCATTGGGCAGTATCAGTTTACTGAAATTGCATGAACGTTTCCTGCAAATGGTTGGCAATCTGATCGGTCAGAGTGTGCGCCTGGCAAAGAAGGTGGAAGATGAGCAGCTGGCGCTAAAGGATGAGCGCGATTCACTTCGGCGCAAGGTGCGCGGAGAGCATGGCTTCTCCAACCTGGTTGGACACACCCCCAGTATGCGCATGATCTTTGAACAGGTACGTCAGGTGGCCAAATGGAACACTACAGTACTGGTTCGAGGTGAATCAGGAACCGGTAAAGAACTGGTGGCGAATGCGATTCACTACAACTCCCCGAGAAGCAATGGCCCTTTTATTAAGCTGAATTGTGCGGCATTGCCGGATACCCTGTTAGAGACGGAACTGTTTGGACATGAAAAAGGCGCATTCACCGGTGCCGTCAATCAGCGTAAAGGACGGTTTGAACAGGCTCATGGCGGTACCATCTTTCTTGATGAAATCGGAGAAATCAGTCCTACCTTCCAAGCCAAGTTACTGCGAGTACTGCAAGAGGGAGAGTTTGAGCGGGTAGGTGGTGTAAAGACCCATGTGGTGGATGTCCGGGTCGTGGCGGCCACCAATAAAGATCTTGAGTACGAAGTACAAGAGGGCAATTTCAGAGAGGACCTCTACTATCGTCTCAATGTGATGCCGATTCAGATGCCACCTTTGCGGGATCGCAAAGAGGATATCAATGATTTGACCCGTTTTCTGGTGTCAAAAATCGCCAAAAGCCAGGGGCGTGAATTATCCATTGATGACGGTGCAGTCAGGCTTCTAATGCATCATGACTGGCCGGGCAATGTGCGTGAACTGGAGAATTGTCTGGAACGCGCTGCTGTTATGAGCGGCGAAGGGGCGATAGATGAAAACGCGATTAACCTGAGTGGTCTGAAACCGATGCTCGATCAGAGCTACTCCCAGGTAACCGGTACCGGTAACGCTAAAGTTGATTTTGACGATCCTGACCTGGATGAACGTGAACGGGTGATTGCTGCCCTGGAACAAGCCGGATGGGTACAGGCCAAGGCTGCACGGTTACTTGGAATGACTCCAAGACAGATCGGTTACCGGATTCAGACCTTGAATATTAAAGTTCGGCAGATGTAGTTACTCTCTGTCGGTTGTCATACAGACACTGTAGGCAGCTCTGTATAGAAACTGACAGATAGTCCCCTTATGTTGTGGAATATTCTTAAATACAACAGGTTATATGTAGATAAAAACTAGGCACGCAGATTGCATTATCACTTTCAAGCGTAATAACAACCTCATTGTGTCGCTATTTGGAGGCCGGATGATGGAATTGAAAGTGATAGGTCAATCAGCAGATAACACAGCTGAAAGTGGGTGCAGTGCATCCGGATGTGGTGGTAGCAGCGATCAGTTATCCCATCTACCGGACCATATTCGGGACAAGGTGCATAATCATCCCTGTTATTCCGAAGAGGCACACCACCATTTTGCTCGCATGCATGTGGCGGTCGCACCGGCCTGTAATATCCAGTGCCACTACTGCAATCGTAAATACGATTGTGCAAATGAATCACGACCCGGTGTGGTCTCTGAACTGTTGACGCCGGATCAGGCTGTTAAAAAGGTGATGGCGGTCGCTGCCAATATCCCGCAAATGACCGTGTTGGGTATCGCCGGGCCTGGCGACCCTTTGGCCAATCCAGAGCGGACTTTCGATACCTTTCGTCAACTGACCGAAAAGGCACCGGATATCAAACTCTGTGTCTCTACCAACGGCCTGTCACTGCCGGATCAGGTGGATGAACTATGCAAACACAACATCGATCATGTAACCATCACCATCAACTGCGTTGATCCCGATGTCGGTGCAAAAATCTATCCCTGGATCTTCTGGAATAATCGCCGAATCAAAGGTCGTAAGGGAGCAAAAATACTCATTGAGCAACAGCAGAAAGGGCTGAAGATGTTGACCGACCGGGGCATACTGGTGAAGGTCAATTCAGTCATGATCCCCGGTGTAAATGATCAACACCTGGAAGAGGTGAGCAAGGTCGTTAAGGAGAAAGGGGCGTTTTTACACAATGTGATGCCACTGATTGCTGAAGCGGAACATGGCACATTCTACGGTGTGATGGGGCAGCGTGGACCCACCCATGATGAGTTGCAAACCCTGCAGGATAAATGTGCCGGTGACATGAATATGATGCGTCATTGCCGGCAGTGTCGCGCGGATGCTGTGGGCATGCTTGGTGAGGACAGGGGTGATGAATTCACCATGGAAAAAGTTGAAGTGATGGATGTCGATTATGAGCAGGCAATGAAAAAGCGTGCTGATTATCAGGCAGAAATCGAAGCCAAGCTGGAAGCGCAAAAGAGCAGCGCAAACGAAACATTTATCCCCCTCACAGCCCTGACCAAGCAGAAAAAGGAGACACGCCCGGTATTGATGGCTGTTGCCACCAGTGGAGGTGGCGTAATCAATCAGCACTTCGGCCATGCAAAAGAGTTTCTGATCTATGAGGCCTCCATGACCGATGTTCGCTTTATCGGTCATCGCAAAGTCGATCTCTACTGTTCAGGTGGCGATACCTGTGGTGATGCAGAGACAACACTGAAAAAGACAATACGTCTGCTTGAAGGATGTGAAACCGTGCTTTGTTCAAAGATCGGCTATGAGCCATGGGAAGTACTGGAAGAGTCCGGTATTCAACCGAATGGTGAGCATGCCATGGAACCGATTGAAGATGCAGTGGCCAAGGTCTATGCGGAAATGGCGGAGAGTGGCCAACTTGAGCAACAGAGACAGGCAGATCAACTACAGGCTGGAGCCTGAGGAGTAGAGCATGGCTTATGAAATCATAGAGAGTTGCGTCAATTGCTGGGCCTGCGAGCCGCTTTGTCCAAGTGATGCGATATTTGAAGCCAGGCCGCATTTTAAGATAGATGCAAAGAAGTGCACAGAGTGTGAAGGGGATCATGTTGACCCGCAATGCGTCAGCATCTGTCCTATCGAAGGTGCGATTCTTAATCCATTCTCGGAACCTGCCAATCCTCCGGGGTCATTGACCGGGATACCGCCGGAACGAATGGAAGAAGTCATGGCTGAGATTCAATCACGCTAGGAGATCATCCCATGTTCGATCAAAAACCAGCTCTGCAACCTGTACATCGGGAGACGGATAAACCCAATCGCTACTGGATGAAATTTGTGCGTAACCATTTTGTCAAGCCGGCAGACTCACTGCCACCAAGAGGCATGGCATTACCAGAGCGTCTGTGGCAACGGCAATCTGCTTTGATTACGAGTATGCAGGAGTCACACAAAGATGACTGATCTGGTTTTTTATGAAAAGCCAGGTTGCATCGGCAACAAACAGCAAAAAGCGATCTTGCGTAGGCTGGGTATCAGTTTGGAAGTACGTGACATACTCAGTGAAACTTGGACAGCGGAAAACTTACGATCATTTTTTGGCAATAAAGCCATCTCCGCTTGGTTCAACGAAAGTGCACCACTAGTAAAAAGTGGGGAGATCGAGACCGATCATTTAGATGAGACTGAGGCATTACGCTTAATGGTAGAGCAGCCGATTCTGATCAAACGGCCATTAATGATCTATCAATCGCTGAAGCAATCCGGCTTCACAGTTGGGCCGGTACTTGACTATCTTGGTGTAAACCTGAATGACGGTCAAAAAATGGAAACTTGCCCGATGTCTGATCAGCCGTGCGAGACGGTACCGTGAGTAACCAAATCGATGTGTCAAGTCACCGAGATGCTGTCGAGTTTGCAGATGGTGTCTACTGGATTGGGGCGCTGGACCCTACATTGAGGACGTTTGACATTATCCTCAGTACTGCGAATGGCACGAGCTATAACTCCTACCTAGTCAAAGGGCAGGATGGTGTTGCGATTATTGATACGGTCAAAGAGAATTTCAGTGAGGAATTTTTTGCCCGCCTAGAATCAGAGGTTGATTACAAAGAGATCAAAGCGATCATTCTCAATCATCTGGAACCGGATCATACCGGCGCTTTACCCGAGTTGATGCGTCGTGCACCTGAAGCAAAACTCTATATCTCCCAACGAGCAACTTCAATGCTCAAAGCACTGCTCAAACCAACTAGCGATGATGGTTTCGAGTACACCACTGTAACCACTGATGACCGTATCTCACTGGGAGATAGAACACTTCGTTTTCTACATACTCCATTTCTTCATTGGCCAGACACCCAATGCACCTACCTTGAAGAGGAGGGGATCCTCTTCTCTGGAGATGTATTCGGTTGCCACTATTGTGACAAAAGATTGTTCAACGACTTGGTTGGCGACTTCAGATTCTCATTCGACTACTACTACGCCCATATCATGCGGCCATTCAAAAAGCATGTCATGGATGCGTTGAAATTGATTGAGCCACTCAAGATCAAGCAGATCGCCCCGACCCATGGTCCCATACTCAGAGAGCGACCACGTCGCTACGTTACCCATTATCGGGAACTATCCACCTCCAGCCTGTCACGGGAAATCGGTGTTGCAGAGCAGTCCCTGGTGATTTTCTACATGAGTTCCTATGGCAATACCGCACGCATGGCGGAAGAGGTCAATGAGGGGGCCAATGCAATCGACGGCGTAAGGGTCTCTCTATATGACCTGGAAGGTGGTGAGACTGGACCGTTCGTCGACCTGATCGAAGAAGCCGATGCCTTGCTGTTTGGTTCACCAACCATCAATGGTGATGCCGTCAAACCGGTCTGGGACCTGCTTTCCTCACTGGCCGTTGTCAACCTGAAGGGAAAACTGGGTGGCGCTTTCGGTTCATACGGCTGGAGTGGTGAAGCGGTAGCGATGATAGAAGACAGAATGCGTGGATTAAAAATGCGTATTCCACAACAGGGCTTGAGAATCAAATTGATACCCACTGAGGAAGAGTTGGAAGAATGTCGGGCCTTTGGTAAGGCCATCGCTGAGGAAATGGTAGGGAAAAAACAGCAAAAGGCAGTGATCGACATGGCCGACCTGGCATGACTCCGAGTGTTATTAATCTATTTAATTAAGGTGAAATGAAATGGCAAAAGCGAAAATTACGTTTCAAGACATTGAGCAGACTGTCAATGTGCCTGCGGGTACAAGAGTCATCGAGGTCTCTGAAAAAATTGGTGCCGGTATTATCTACGGTTGCCGGGAAGGAGACTGTGGTACCTGCATGATGCATGTTGAAGAGGGTTGGAACAACCTGACTGAACCTTCTGTACTGGAGGAGAAAGTTTTGAAGGAGAATATGGCTGGACGGCATGATCGCCTCGCCTGTCAGGCCCAGATCCTTGGTGACTGTAGTGTAAAACCTACTTAAAAACAGTATTTAGGAGTTAATGAAATGCCATTAATTACATTCAGTAATCCCGATTTTAAGGATAAAACGGTCTACGCAGTAGCTGGTAGTTTTACCGAAACAGTCCTGAAAATAGCCAAAACCAACAAAATTCCAATCAACTTCGATTGTGGTGATGGTGATTGTGGAAGCTGTGCAATTCAGGTCAGATACATCGGTGACAAAGAGCCAATGGGCTACCATCTTGAGGAGAAAGAGAAGAAAATCCTCAGGGAACTAGGCAAAATCAGCAAGCAAGAGATGGAAAAGATGATCGTTGATGATTTGCCAAGCAAATGGCGACTTGCTTGCCAGTTCATTCCCAGAGATGAAGATATCGTAGTTGAATATGAGGCGCTATGATGTCTAGCACAGCACCGATCAGTGATAGTGTCACAGCGTGTCATTGCAGACTGATCGGTGCTGCTGCGCACCAGGATGATGCTATGGAATCAATTCTGGCCCGTATTATTGCTTCATGGGCCTATGGACATAGCGTATTACCACAGTGGATGGGCTTGGGAGAGCTGGAATTTCGGCGCCTGCTCCACCACCATTTCCCGACCATACAACCACAAAACCTGTTAGGTTTCGATCATTCTCCAATGTGTGAAAATGATGAGGAGATGGAAGATCTGCGTAATTTGTTAATAAACAATCGCGCTCAACGGAGTCTTTCTGAGCATTGGTTAGTTGAAATACTGATCTATGGCTGTTTGGGAAACGACCATTTGTGGCAGGATCTGGGGCTTTGGAGTCGTGCCGACCTCTCAAAATTGATGGCAGATCACTTCACGCCACTATATGAGCTTAACTCTAAAAACATGAAATGGAAGAAATTTCTCTATAAAAGGCTGTGTGAAACAGAGGGAATTTACACCTGTCGTGCACCCAGCTGTGAAGCTTGCGCCGATTATTCGGTTTGCTTTGCTCCTGAGGACTAATAAACTATAGAGAATCAGGCTGTTAATCTCCCGGCGACCAATTTGACTACATTCAGCTACAGTTAGCCTGACTGAAAGGAGGCAACAAACGTTGCTTAATCAGTCTGTAGCGGGAATTGATGAATGGTGCATAATGCCAGGGCAAAAAACAATAATTGATAACGACATTTCACAGCGTGCACTTTCAGCTTATCTGGGACTGGCTATTGGCGATGCTCTGGGCGCCACCACAGAATTTCTCACACCGAATGAAATTAAAGTGCAATATGGTGTCCATGAGACCATATCCGGGGGAGGCTGGTTGCATTTGAAACCTGGTCAGGTAACGGATGATACCGAAATGAGCCTGGCTCTAGGCGATGCATTACTCAAAAGTGGTGGTGTCAGTGCCAAGGCCGTGGCTGAATCATTCAGTGACTGGATGCGTAGCAAACCAATCGATATAGGCAATACGGTTAGGAGGGGTATCATACAGTTCAGGAACACCGGCCGCCCATGGGTTGATGAGAATGAATATGATGCAGGTAATGGCGCATGTATGCGGTCACTGCCAATAGCAATTCTGTATGTCAATGGATCGCAGGATACCCTGGTCGTTGCATCACGAACGCAGGCTCATACTACCCATAACAATCCGCTTTCAGACGCCGGTACCGAGGCTGCTTTGGAGATGTGTGCTGCGGCTATGAAAGGAGAGGATAAAGCGAGACTTAAAGAAATAGCCGACCGACTGGTTGAAACCCATAAAGCATTTCGTTTTGACAAACGGCGGGTAGAGAACCCTAGCGGGTATATCGTCGACACCTTGCAGGCAGTATTTCAGGCCTTATTTGATAATGAGGACTTTGAGTCCACCCTTATTGATGTGGTCAACAGAGGTGGGGATGCTGATACGACAGGTGCAATCGCTGGGATGATCGCCGGGGCATTCTACGGTCAGAGTGGTATACCAAAAAAATGGCTCAAACGGTTAGATCCATTTATCGTGAATCGCTGTAAGTCACAAACAGATGCACTGCTCAAACTGGCAGCTGAGCATCCTAGTGTATCTGGTTGACTACGACCGAGTAGACTCTATTACATAAAACTACTATATCCTGACTACAGTCTACACCTAACCAGAACTACTGCTTTACCTCCAGAGCGATTGTCGAAATACTTTACAAATACACACTGTTAAATCGCTTTCTCTTGTAATTAATCTTTAACTTTCAATAACTCAAATGGGTTGGCATAGGTATTGCTGCAATGACTATGTAATTGATGTTGATTTTGCTCGTCAATAACATCAATTTTTTTTGCAGCACCAGGAGTCCTAGCAAGTGATCAACTTATTTGAAAATAAACTGGAAACAGCAAGGCTCTCCAGTCATATCAGTGACGCAGTCGAATCGAGTTCCGGTTGCCTCATGAGCTCTCAACAGTCAGACAACCGCAGGAGCTCAATACTCAACATGGCTAATCGATCAAAGGTCTGTTCTCTTCCGACAAGAAACGGAATGGTTAGGCGTTTGGTCTGGTTTTAGTTTACTTTGAAATCCTGCGAGCTGTCTCTTCTCTTATTCTAAATTATCCTGCACAGTTTCCATCATCTCATTCCAGGATCGATTGATTACACATCAGATAATCATTTGATCACAGTTCTGCAAATTAACTGTATAATCCTCTAGGATGAATAAACACAACAGTGATTCCGTCTACAAAACCCCAGAAGCCAATCTGTTGGAGGAAGAGGAACTACCCACTTCCTTGCTGAACAGCAATCTTAATTATACCAAGCTGATATTGCTATTTTGGTTGTCTCTTCTCTATTTGTTGGCAACTCTTCCAATGGTGGCAATCTCTTTTATGAGTGGCGTGGTGCCAGATAATGAAAGCTACCGTTTAGCAACTGATATCGTAAGCCTGATAGACAATCTACTCTATCTATACCTGCTGTATATGTTTAAGCTTTTATTGAATTACAGACTGGCTTGCCATTCAGTTGATAACTATATTTATGCCGCAATTATCCTCTCACTGATTATGTCTGTACTCTCATATATCATGCCGGAAGAGGTGGAGTCACTCGGTTTCAGTACGCTGGGCTTTTTTGTTCTGATGGTTCCATTGGGGGTTGTCAACGTTATTTACGGGATCAAGCTTCTTAAACTCCAATCCTATTTCAGCTATCTAAGGCTCTATTCATGGAGCACCATCATTGCAGGAATATTTCTGGCTTCTGTTGTGTTGTTTTTGTTTGCAATTCCCGCTGGTATGGTATCAAGTTTTGCAATGGCAATGATGTTCCATACAACGGCCAAAGAGCTTAAAAGGTATGACGCTGGCAAAAATACCACCACCTACTGATTGACGCCCATCACAACGGTACAGAATCACCTATTGCGCTCTTGTCGGCGTATGCAGGAGATGGAATCTATTAGAATTTTCAGGTTTATGGGAAATCTCCTAGGTTATTCTTTAACGGGATAATCCATTGGATTTTTCGGTTCTTTCATGACGAATCGTTTTTTCGACCTTACGAGCAAAATATTGTACAAACTCCTCAATATTTTCATATTCATATTCAAGAGCCATAGAGCTAATATCTTTCATAAGGCGTCGTAACTGTTCGATTTCAGATAAACTGCGCCCACAAGTGAGGCAAACCTCTCCATTGTCTCGGCAAGCATTCTTTCCCTGGCAGGGTTTGAAGATGGACATTTTACTACCCGATAGATGATTGAATACACTTCAGGTTAGCAGATTGCATCGGTTTCCAACACCAGTTTGTCATTAACTTCGCTACCTACAGCAGGGGTTGTGGTAGCTAGAAAAGAATCGATATCTGCTTCAATGATCTCAATGTTCATTTTCTTACAAAATCGTCGTTCCTTATCATTTGGTTCTGCAATCAATGCCCAACCGGCTGGTTGATCTGCTGCATAGATGATGTCAGACATAACCATCCTTTCAGTATCACGATTCATTCTCAAACCGAGAAACAGATACTGTTTGCTTTTGCGTTCGGCTTTCAGAAAACCTGGAATCGCAAAACCGCCCATTAGTTCAGTAATATAATCCACATAGTCAGCATCAGAAGCGATGTAGGTGGAATCGGGTAAAGGACTGCCCATGGGTTTAAATAATATCGGCAGACTTGTGTCGACATCACTTTGATCTATCTCGTTATCGGAATATTTTTTGCCATCATGCTGGTGGATGCGAAATCGATAATCTGTTCCACCAACTCTGGCAATTCCTCGTATCAGGATATGTGGTGTATTGGCATAGCTTTGCTGTAATTGAATATCCCGGTTGATATCGACTACATATTTTGGCTTCACCGATTCCAACCAGGCATGCAGTGGTGATTGAGACCATGGTTGATTGGCATATAAATCATCAAGAAAGCGATTGACAGTTGTTCGTCCACGTTTTAACTCCACATCCATCGCGGCACGGGCGAACTCATACATCAACCTAGGGGCCATTGGTCTGCCACCATTCATTGCAAGTATCAGACTGTCACTGTCTGCCGGTATCGGTTCGCCTGTATCAGTGTGAAACGAACCTTTGAGTACACCTGCACCAAGGTAGGGCACTATTGTACCGTTTTCTACACCTGACTTAAGCTCCGATAATTGCGTAACAGACATGATCAACCTCCAGATAAAAACTATTTGTCTGCTGATGGTGCAAAACACAGGCCAATGATAAGAAGCGCACAAATAATATCTGCAGTAATAACGATTACACTCTTAAAGTAAACTATTAAGTGGATTAGATATGTCATGTAACTAACTAAATAATAGAATAAATGCTTATATTAATTCAGCGTAATTAGAAAACGATTGATATTTCCACCGATGCGATCAAGAAAACACAACTAAGTTGGAATGATCACGAAGAGGAGTGTTTTTGTATGATTTATCACAATCAGAAGTATCTTAACGAATGCTGATTTCCTTCAAGCTAATGATGCAAAAGCTCAATGTAACCACTTTCAAACGCACACAATCATGGTTGGCATGAAATATGTAAGATGAATTTCAGATGGTGTTATTTCTACAGAGTGCCTTTCAATGCAGGAAACAGACTTTAGAGAAGTGGCTGATGAGTTCATTCATCTGGCTAACGATTTAAGTGAGGAGTGGGCAACGCCCTTTTTAAGTGCGGCATTTATGTATGCGGCTGCATGGTATAATACCCATTTCTTTTTTGAATCGGATGGTGTTTCAGATAATCAATTGGCTGCTGTCGATTACTATTGTGATCAATACAGGAAAATGTTGATGGAATGTATGCATGATTTTTCAACAAAGGGTAAGTCATAAGTTTTCTGTATACCAATACCTGATTTGGACAAGATATGAAACTTCAACCAGTTATTGAAACGCCACATCCAGCTGCAATCTGGGCCGAAACAGCACCTCTAGATCCTTTGCAGGTCGATTGTGTCACTGCTGTAATGCTGAAAATTCTTGATAACAAATGCAAGATGCAACCTGAACAACAGATGGCGATAACGGCTATCTATACTGTTGTCAGACAGAGGCAGGGAGCTCTATTCGAGCCTTCCATTCATCAGAAAATCGATGATGCACTGAATGCGGACAGTGCTATATCCTGTCAACAGATCCATGAGCTTCGGCTTTATGCTGAGAGGATTATCCCCAAGCCTGTCATGAAACATTTCAAAAGCTATCTTCGTGACTCCCTGTACGATCTCAATTAGGACCTGATAACACGAATCCAATATGCTCTGCCGAGTCTTTTTTTACATCTAGTGGAGATATCATTCGCTCATGTCGCCGGGATACACCAAGCGATGTTACCTTGCTGGGAACAAAAACTGACCCAGCAGAGCATATTGGATTCGTGTTAACAGGTCCTAGTGGTCAATGGCCCTAAAGGATGCTGAGATTCACTTTATAGACTCCGCCAATCACCAGATACTCATTTTCACCTCTGAGCCTGTGTGGAAGCAGATCTGGTAAATACAGCAATTTCACCAGAGGTACTTTTGCCTGCAGGATGTAATCACCGAATTCATCTGCTCTTTCTCGTTGGCTGGTGAATGAATTGAGATTGTTTAACAGAATGACATACTCCCGTTTACTGAACTGGTGGAGTATCTCATGCTCCTTGATCTGATTGATGCCTCTGTAAAGGGTGAGATGGGTTTGTTCCGGGAACAGTTTTTCGACTTCGTATTGACAATAGGTATAGAGCAGATCGAGTTGGGCCTCCAGTCCATTCGTATTGTAGAGTCCATTCGCCCGATCAGTCAGATAGGTTTGATAGTGCTCTGTCGTATAGTCCCCCAATGGACCCTGGTGATTTCTTGTCCGGAGTCCAAATCTGGATTCCACCCAACTTTTCATAACAGCCGCTTCCTTCCCGTCAGCATCAAACATCCAACCCCGCAAAACTCTCAGATAGTCTGCCTTATCACGTTTAAAACGGTGTTGTTCCTCCTCACTGAAGCCAGCCTCATCCAAATTGTCGAGTAGAAATCCCGAACGCATGTAATCCATAAAGTGGATAGCGCGTTGCTCCCGCTCAGGCACCTGTTGTAAATGAATGAATAAGTCTGCATGCAATTCCGCCACACCATCTAAAAAAAGCCTTACCGGATGTTGCTGAAAGGTCAGACTGCCTAGGATGACTGCCGGCAGGTTACATCGGTTGATTGGCAGTCGTGCATAGGCGGGTAAAGAACTGCCCGATGTGGCTGATTGTTTGTATTCATCCATACATATGCTGGGTGATTGTCGCGAACCCGACCTCAATATTTTGCTGTATGTATAAAATTATATTCAATAAAAACAACAAATTAAACAATATTTTCAATTTTGGCACACCGCTTGCAAAACCTAGGTTGTCCACGTGACCACAAACGACTTTAGTCACTACTGATTCAACAATAGTAAGGAGATCCAACATGGCACTGCGTCAATGTGCAATCTACGGTAAAGGCGGCATCGGTAAGTCTACCACGACCCAGAATCTGGTCGCTGGTCTGGCCGAGCTTGGTAAGAAAGTCATGATCGTCGGTTGCGATCCGAAAGCGGATTCCACTCGTCTGATCCTGCATTCCAAAGCTCAGAACACTATCATGGAGATGGCTGCCGAAGCTGGTACTGTCGAGGACTTGGAACTGGAAGACGTACTTAAATCCGGTTACGGCGACATCAAATGTGTTGAGTCTGGTGGCCCTGAGCCAGGTGTAGGTTGTGCCGGCCGTGGTGTTATCACTGCGATTAACTTCCTTGAAGAGGAAGGCGCCTACGAAGAGGATCTTGACTTTGTATTTTACGACGTACTGGGTGACGTTGTGTGTGGTGGTTTCGCGATGCCGATTCGTGAAAACAAAGCACAAGAGATCTACATTGTTGTATCTGGTGAGATGATGGCTATGTATGCTGCCAACAACATCTCAAAAGGTATTGTTAAATATGCCAATTCAGGCGGTGTTCGTCTGGCCGGTCTGATCTGTAACTCACGTAATACCGATCGTGAAGATGAGCTGATCGAAGCCCTGGCTGCCAAGCTGGGTACCCAGATGGTCCATTTCGTTCCACGTGACAATGCTGTACAGCGCGCTGAAATTCGTCGTATGACAGTCATTGAGTACGATCCTACCCACAAACAGGCTGATGAGTACCGTACTCTGGCGAAAAAGGTAATTGATAACAAAATGTTGGTGATTCCTGAGCCCTGTACGATGGATGAACTCGAAGACCTGCTGATGGAATTTGGCATCATGGAAGAGGAAGACGAGAGCATTGTTGGTCAGACTGCCGCGGCTGAAACTGCCTAAGTCATTCGGATTAAACCGGCCTTTCGGGGCCGGTATCCATCTATCATTTTTTCACAGCCTGTGCATCCACAGATTAGTGGTGGCAGGTGAAGGAGAATATTATGTCAGATATGACACGCGAAGAGACTGAAGCCCTCATCCAGGAAGTGCTCGAAGTCTATCCTGAAAATGCCAAGAAGGATCGTGCCAAACATCTCACGGTCAATGACCAAGAGGTTGAACAGTCTAAAAAGTGCATTACATCCAACCGTAAATCCCTGCCTGGTGTGATGACCATCCGTGGTTGTGCTTACGCCGGTTCGAAAGGTGTGGTGTGGGGTCCAATCAAGGATATGATTCATATCTCCCACGGTCCGGTTGGTTGTGGCCAGTACTCCCGTGCCGGTCGTCGTAACTACTATGTGGGTACGACCGGTATCAACACCTTCGGCACCATGAACTTCACCTCAGATTTCCAGGAGAAGGATATCGTTTTTGGTGGTGACAAGAAGCTCTCTAAGATCATGACTGAGATTGAGCAGCTTTTTCCGCTGAATAAGGGTATCACTGTACAATCAGAGTGTCCTATCGGTCTGATCGGTGACGATATCGAAGCGGTTTCGAAGAAGACTTCAGCTGAGATAGAAAAGCCGGTTGTACCGGTTCGCTGCGAAGGTTTTCGTGGTGTATCCCAGTCTCTTGGCCATCATATCGCCAACGATGCTGTACGTGATTGGGTACTGCATAATCGTGATGGCGACAACAGCTTTGAAGCCACCGACTATGATGTCACCATCATCGGTGACTACAATATCGGTGGTGATGCCTGGTCTTCCCGTACCTTGCTGGAAGAAATGGGTCTGCGTGTTATCGCCCAGTGGTCCGGTGACGGCACCCTGGCTGAAATGGAAAACACACCTAAAGCTAAATTGAACCTGCTTCACTGCTACCGTTCAATGAACTATATCTCCCGTCACATGGAAGAGAAGTATGGTATTCCCTGGATGGAGTATAACTTCTTCGGTCCTACCAAGATTGAAGAGGCCCTGCGTAAAATTGCTGCCTTTTTCGATGAGACCATTCAGGCCAATGCCGAGAAGGTTATCGCAAAATACAAGGTTGAGTACGAAGCTGTCATTGCCAAGTACCGTCCTCGTCTCGAAGGCAAGCGTGTGATGCTCTACGTTGGTGGTCTTCGCCCACGTCACATCATCGGTGCTTATGAAGATCTGGGCATGGAAGTGGTTGGTACCGGTTATGAGTTTGCTCATAACGACGACTACGACCGTACCATCAAGGAAATGGGCAACGCGACACTGATCTATGACGATGTTACCGGTTACGAGTTCGAAGAGTTCGTTAAAAAGGTCAAGCCAGACCTGATCGGTTCCGGCATCAAAGAGAAGTACATCTTCCAGAAAATGGGTATTCCATTCCGTCAGATGCACTCCTGGGATTATTCCGGTCCCTATCATGGTTACGACGGCTTCGCCATCTTTGCCCGTGATATGGATATGACTCTGAACAATCCCTGCTGGAACAAAATCCAGGCACCCTGGTTGAAGGGTGAGGAAGAGGCCGAGGCCGCTGCGGCTGGCGCTTAAAGGAAGGCGCCAGATAGTTGTTTGGTGAAAGCAACTATCGGGTGCAAACGACCAGATTCAAACTTAACCAACCGTCTGTCCACAGATTAGTGGCGCGGTAGGAGAACTATCATGAGCCAAGTAGTCGATGACATTAAACCCAGTTATCCTTTGTTTCGTACAGACGAATACATCGAGACTCTGAAAAACAAGCAGGAGTCCTTCGAAGAGAAGCATCCTTCTGAAAAAATTCAGCAGGTCTTCCAGTGGACAACCACAGAAGAGTACAAAGAGCTGAACTTCAATCGTGAAGCCCTGACTGTAAATCCTGCAAAAGCCTGTCAACCATTGGGTGCAGTGCTGTGTGCCCTCGGTTTTGAAAAGACCCTGCCCTATGTGCACGGTTCTCAAGGTTGTGTTGCATACTTCCGTACCTACTTCAACCGTCACTTCAAAGAGCCAGTGGCCTGTGTATCTGACTCAATGACGGAAGATGCGGCGGTATTCGGTGGACAGAAGAATATGTTCGCCGGCCTGGAAAACGCCAAAGCCCTCTACAAGCCGGAGATGATCGCAGTCTCCACCACCTGTATGGCCGAGGTTATCGGTGACGATCTGAATGCCTTCATCGGCAATGCCAAGAAGGAAGGTCATATCGAACAGGAGTTCCCCACACCATTTGCCCATACCCCGAGCTTTGTCGGTTCCCACACCACCGGTTGGGACAACATGTTCGAAGGTATTCAACGTTACTTTACCCTCAACTACATGGATGACAAAGAGGTGGGTAGCAACGGCAAGATCAACATCGTTCCGGGTTTTGAGACCTATCTCGGTAACTACCGTGTCATGAAGCGGATGATGGAAGAGATGGATGTGGACTACAGCCTGCTGTGTGATCCCACTGAAGTGCTGGATACCCCAGCAGACGGTGAGTACCGGATGTATGACGGTGGTACTTCCATTGACGAGATCAAGGACGCACCAAATGCAATTGATACCCTCTATCTGCAGCCTTGGCAGTCGGTGAAGAGTCGTAAGTTTACCAAAAACACCTGGAAACAGCCGGCATCTGATATCGCCATTCCTATGGGGCTGGAAGCCACGGATGCTTTCCTGATGAAAGTCTCCGAGCTGACCGGTAAGCCGATCTCTGAGTCTCTGACCCGTGAGCGCGGTATTCTGGTTGATATGATGACCGACAGCCACGCCTGGTTGCACGGCAAGAAGTTCGGTCTCTATGGTGATGCTGATTTTGTCATGGGTATGAGCAAGTTCCTTCTGGAGTTGGGTGCCGAGCCGATACATGTATTGTGTAACCATGCCAACAAACGCTGGAAAAAGGCTATGGAGAAGATTCTTGCAGAATCTCCATATGGTCAGAACAGTGAAGTTCACATCAGTAAGGACCTTTGGCATTTCCGTTCACTGATGTTCACCAACAAGCCTGACTTCATGATAGGAAACTCATACGGCAAGTTCATTCAGCGCGATACTCTGCACAAAGGTAAAGAGCACGAAGTACCGCTGATCCGTATCGGCTTTCCGATCTTCGATCGTCACCACATGCATCGTGATACCACCCTGGGTTATGAGGGTGCCATGTACATGTTGAAGACTTTGGTTAACGCTGTACTTGAGCGTCTTGACGAAGAGACTCGCGGTATGGGTACCACTGACTACAACTACGATCTGGTACGTTAATACCCCATGGTAGCACGAGTATTGAGTGTTGCCTTCTGAGCTTAAACGGCGGGTTTTTAACCCGCCGCCTGGCTCTGAACCGATATTCAAATACTCGGATCAACGAATGAAGTGAGGTAACCATCGTGCCAAATGTAATGATACGTGTGAAAGACAATGGCGCTCTACTTTTCTACATAGCGAAAAAGGACCAGGAAGACGAGATCGCTAAGGTTGAAAAGGATAGTGATACCGAGTGGGGTGGAGAGGTCGAACTTACGGACGGTACTAGATACTATATCGATCCAATCAGTCCTCCGCCATCGTTCCCTACAACCCTTCGATTCAAACGCGCCGATTAGCTGTAATCAGGAGAATTATCATGGCTTTTCAAATTGTTCGAGATATCTGCACCGCCTGTGGTGATTGTGAACCGGTTTGTCCTACCCAATCGATTGTGCCTTTCAAAGGTGTGTATAAGATAGAAGAGGAAACCTGTACTGAGTGTGATGGGGATCATGATGTTCCTCAATGCCTCGATGTCTGCATGGAAGACGACTGCATCATTCCCGTGTAACTTTCTATAAGTTGCATCGCCGCTAATATGCGTAACTCATGAAGTCCATGAATTGATATTTCACTATGGTTGTGAATTACGTCTATTAGCGGCAAACATTATGTCTATAACCATGAGTCGGTACATTTATCATCTATGAGATATTTAGGAGTGAACTATGAGCGCTTCCCCGATTTCTGAGGAAATTGCATTACGAATCGGTTTGGCAGCCAGAGCGTTGCCGGATACCGAACCAGCCCGTCTACTCCGTGTTCTCGACGATGTTATTGGGCTTCCGCCAACCGGCAAAAAGTTATCCTCGCTGAAAGTTAAAGATCTGAAATCAGCAGCTGATGGGGAGTTTTCCGAATGTGATACGGAAGTAATCAAAGAAGCGCTCTCCTACCTGAAGGGTGAACACAGTCTTGCGAGTCAACCACTTCCAGAGATTGAGGATTATCAGGAAGGGGATATGCGCAACAGCATCAGAGTTGCTTTTGCCTCCAACAAAGGTGAGATGCTGGATGGACATTTTGGGTCCTGCCGCCGTTTTTTGATTTACCAGATCACAGACAAGAGTAGTCGATTGGTCGATATCAGATCGGTTGAAGACAATCCCGATGTGGATGATAAAAATGCCTATCGAGTCAGCTTGATTGATGATTGCCAGTTACTGTTTGTCGGATCGATAGGTGGTCCAGCAGCAGCAAAGGTGGTGAGAGCCAGTATTCATCCCATAAAAAAACCTCAGGCCGGTACAATCAGCGATGAGATAGCCTCCCTACAATCAGTTATCGGTGATGATGCTTCACCCTGGCTGGCTAAAGTCATGGGTCAGGATGCGGAACAACGGATCAGATTTGAGCAGGAGCTTGAAGCATGATTAGTCAAACCCAACTCAATGACATCGGTGGGCTTTTGAAGCACCAAGTGATCGATGAATCATCAGTCAATGAACTGAGACAGAAGTTTCCGAATATCCATTTTACCTATTGTATGGATGACGACGTGATTGCTGCATCACCTCTGCATGAGTCTGAAACATTCAATCTCTATCTGATCGACAGCAGAAACCATTGTCTCAGTTTTACCCAGGATATGGACATTGCGACTGGCATTGTGGTTGCAGAGATAGAAGCCGCGTGAAACCAGAGTTAATGACACAGAACAAGGTTGATGTTCCTACCGCTGATTGCAGTACCTGCCCACATAAAGAAGACAGGTTAAAATCAGGCCGCTGTAATCCCGGTGATATCTGTGTGCGTGCAATGAGTGGCAGACAGATCGCCCGCTTCTTTAAACTCAATCCGGACCTGGCTGAAGTCTATGCAGGCGATGAGTTCTGGGAAAGGAGGGCTATAGCTGCCCGTTACTTATCCCAACAACGCCTGCTGCAAATGCTCGATGATCCTGATGAAGTTGTTCGTAGGGTTCTTGCCTACAGAATCCCCATCGATCGGTTGGAACCGTTGATCAGTGATCCGGATCGGGAGGTCAGGATAACGGTCGCCGACAGACTACCACTGGAACTGTTGGAAAAGATGGTCATGGATGAGGACTACATGGTGCGGCACACAGTCGCCAAACGCCTGATCCCCGGAAGACTATTTCGGATGATTCTCGATAATGACAGAGAAGTGCGTAAAACCGTGGCTATGCGTCTGCCACTGGAGAGTATTGGTTTGATGATCAACGATACGGCAGCAGAAATACGCTTGGTTGTAGCCGAACGAATTGAAGCAGAAGGCCTTTCACCGCTAATGGTCGATTCAGACTGGCGGGTACGTTTAATCGCATGCCAAAGAGCACCTCTGGAGCTACTACCTCAGATGCTTGAAGATGATGACGAAGACGTAAGACTTGTTGCAAAAACACGAATTTCAGACCAACAGGAATAGATAATGCATCCGTTTGCAAAATATATTCAGATACTGGGAAAGGGTAAGAATGGAATGCGCCCCCTCACTAGGTCACAGGCCTATGAGGCTATGAATATGATTACCTGTTATGATGTCGAACCGGAACAGATCGGCGCATTTATGATGTTGATGCGTGTCAAAGAGGAGACTGCCGAAGAGGTGGTTGGTTTTGTTCAGGCCTTGAAAGAGAGCTTGCCGATAAATCAACAGGCGCAAACACCTGCAATCGATTGGGCCGCATATGCCGGTAAAAAACGCCAATTGCCCTGGTTTTTATTGGCAGCACTGATATTGGCACGTCGCGGTTATCCAGTGCTGATGCATGGAATGAGCCGCAGTGATGAACGGGTGTATGTTCCTGAAGCGCTGGATGCACTCGATATGAGCGCTGCAGACTCGATGCGGGATGCGGAACAGCAGCTGTCTGAAAACGGATTTGCCTACATACCGATCAGTAAATTATCCCCACTTGCTTCTCAACTGATCGCCACACGTGAGCTGTTTGGTCTTCGTCCACCATTGCATACTGTGGTTCGAATGTTAAACCCACTCTCCGCACCACTCAGTCTAATGGGAGTTTTCCACCCTAATTTTGCAACCATACATCAGCAGGCAGCCCAGATGCTCGGGCTGAAGCGTGCACTGATCTGTAAAGGGGAGGGTGGTGAGTTTGAACGTATTCCCGACCGGGCAGCAGAGTTGAATGGGGTATCCAATGGCAAAATATGGTTGGAAAGCTGGCCAAATTTGAGTAAACCAGGGTTACAGACCAAACAACAGCGTCTAAATTTAAACCACTACAGATCAGTCTGGGACGGAGAAATTGATGATCACTACGGTAGATTGGCTGTAACGGGAACACTGGCACTGGTAATACGGGCTCTGGGACTCGTAGAGGAACCGGTTGAGGCTCATCGGATGGCCGAAACCTGGTGGCAGACTAGGCACCAAGCTGATGCGGTGTTTGAGGCAGCATCATGAATGCGCCGATTGCAAAACCTGAAACCATCGCATCGCTTTGCCTCAGTTTTGATTTCAGTAACGGATTTGAGCATCTGACTGAACAGATCAATCGCTTGATGCCAGAACTTCAATTTACCCATGTTGTTACCCGGGGTCATTGGTATCGCCTTGGCGGTGTTGTTGATGCAGATTACAAATCCATTAGCCAGAATATCGCCCAATGGGCAGAAGAGCGTTCTGCAGGAGATGTAGACAACCTGGTTGCCGAATATATCGATTGCGGCTATTTTGCGACACGCCTGGCAGGCAAGACCCACTATTTTACCGCCCCCTGTGGAGATGGACCTGAGCAGTTCATTCAACTTGAAATCGAAGAACTTCAGGAAGTACTCGATAGACCTTTGATCGAGCGAGATTGGTTTCCGGAAAGTCTTGAAGAGTTTCTCGATCCTCTGGACTATCCACGCCTGGAGCCAGAACCCATAGGTTCTGCCTATCTTCAGTTTCGACGGATAACACCCATTGAGAGCTTGTTAAAGGAATCCTCCGGAAAAAACCGGTCGATGCAATCCCTTGCGCGATTTTTCCGTGATTGGCATGAGAGCAGTGCCGGTATGCAGAGTCAGTTCTGCAATCACTGGATATTGGCGCTCAGGGAGTATCAGGATAGTGACGGTGAGCATCAACTCAGTGCAAAACCCAACAGCACCTTCTCTGGAGAGTTGAAGGTGACAAGTCTTGGGGATACCCCCCATGGGTCTGAGCTGGCCAATGCCATTCATGGATATGATCGTCAGGTTGGCTATCCTTTTGCCTGGTTTTTTAACCTGCTCAGTAGTAAATCAGAAAACTACAATCTTGCCGAAGCGGTACTGATGGATCAGATGGGCGCCTTCGATTATCTGCCACCACGGGATCTTAAAGTACTTCGAGCGTGGGAGTCGAACCCATACGGGGTATGATTCATTTAAGACCTTCTGGGGCCTGTTAACACTAATACAATAGGCCCTAATGCTTCTATACGAAGTGGAATTCAGCAGATGTATTTCGTTATGCGATTGAGTGCTGTTCAATCATAAGTTCATTGGATCTTCAGATCGGCTGCGTGCATTTATATTCCTCAATGGTCCACTGACAGATCATTTACCCATAGCCTACAAACAGAACAAATTGTAGGGTTCACTACAAAGCTTTCCCAACTATAAGTGTCTCAAAAACAACAAGATAAGTGGTGGCATATGGATTGCATATGAGTGCTTATCAATCCTAATGGAGTCCTGGCCATCACATGAAACAGAAAGATATTGCCGCTCTACTCGACGAACCGGCCTGCGCGCACAACAAGAAATCAAAGTCGGGTTGTGCAAAGCCGAAACCTGGGGCTACCGCTGGTGGATGCGCCTTTGATGGTGCTCAGATTGCACTGTTACCGATCGCGGATGTGGCCCATATCGTTCATGGTTCAATTGCTTGTGCCGGTAGCTCCTGGGATAACCGGGGTACCAGGTCGAGCGGTTCCAGGCTGTTTCGTGTCGGCATGACCACCGATCTCACCGAGCAGGATGTGATCATGGGGCGAGGTGAAAAGCGTCTGTTTCATGCCATCAAACAGGCTGTCGATAATTACAAACCAGCGGCCGTTTTCGTCTACAACACCTGTGTGCCCGCACTGATTGGAGATGATGTCGAGGCTGTTTGTAGAGCCGCTGAAGAGCGATGGGGTACGCCTGTCGTTCCGGTCGATGCTGCCGGCTTTTACGGCACCAAGAACCTGGGTAATCGCATTGCAGGCGAATCCATGGTCAAACATGTGTGTGGTAGCAGAGAACCGGATCCACTGCCTGAAGAGGCTGTCAGGGAAGGTATCAAGGTCCATGATGTTTCATTGATCGGTGAATATAACATTGCCGGTGAACTCTGGCATGTTTTACCACTCCTGGATGAGTTGGGTTTGCGGGTACTCTGCACCCTGTCAGGTGATGCACGATTTCGCGAAGTTCAGACGATGCATCGCTCATCCGTCAATATGATGGTCTGCTCAAAGGCGATGATCAACGTCGCACGTAAGCTTCAGGAAGCTTTTGGTACACCCTGGTTCGAAGGCAGCTTTTACGGTGTTAGAGATGTTTCTCAGGCACTGCGCGATTTTGCCCGGGTGATTGACGATGAGGATTTAAGCCAAAGAACTGAGGCACTGATCAGCCGTGAAGAGACGAGAATTGATCAATTGCTCGAGCCTTGGCGGGAGAAATTGCGCGGGCGTAAGGTGCTGCTCTATACCGGAGGAGTTAAATCCTGGTCTGTGATCGCAGCCTTGCAGGATTTAGGCATGGAAGTGGTGGCAACCGGTACCAAAAAATCCACTGAAGAGGATAAAGCCAGAATCAAAGAGTTGATGGGGCAGGATGCCGTCATGCTGGAAGAGGGTAATCCAAGGGCCCTGATCAATATTGTTCATGAAAAAAATGTGGATGTGTTGATTGCAGGGGGGCGCAATATGTATACCGCGCTCAAGGCACGCATTCCTTTTCTTGATATCAACCAGGAACGTGAGTTCGGTTATGCCGGTTATCAGGGCATGGTGGAGCTGGCACGTCAACTGGTGCTGACCATCGAGAGTCCTGTCTGGCCTCAGGTCCGTACTCCTGCACCCTGGGTGGTGGGACCCTCCACAGCCGAATCCACATCAGACCAGGAGGTAGTGGCATGACTGAGATCATCAAACGTAACAAGGCGCTCTCTGTAAGTCCTCTGAAAGCCAGTCAGACCATCGGCGCCGCTTTGGCTTTTCTCGGGTTTCGTCGTGCCATACCCATGTTGCATGGCTCTCAAGGTTGTACTGCTTTTGGCAAGGTTTTTTTTGTAAGGCACTTCCGTGAACCCATTCCACTGCAGACCACTGCGATGGACCAGGTGACAACGGTCATGGGTTCTGAAGAGAGTGTGGTTGAAGGATTAAAGACAATTGCGGAAAAGAATCAGCCAATGCTGCTCGGGGTGCCCACCACCGGATTGTCCGAGACTCAGGGCAGTGATGTCCGCATGGCACTGAAGATGTTTCGAGACAAGTACCCTCAGTTCGATACCATACCGGTCGTACCGGTAACCACACCAGATTATACCGGTTGCCTGGAGAGTGGTTTTGCCAAAGCAGTGGAAGCGATTATCAAAACCACGGTACCGGCAGCGGGAGAAGCCAATACCGCTCCAGGCAGACGTCATCGGCAAGTCAATGTTCTGGTCGGTGCTTCACTGACTCCGGGAGACCTGGAAGAGCTGAAGGAGATCATCGAATCCTTTGGTTTACGCCCCGTGGTGATTCCCGACCTGTCAGATTCCCTGGATGGTCATTTGGGTGAGGATGAGTTTTCCCCACTTACCATCGGTGGTACAGAGGTGTCAGAGATGTTAACCCTCGGCGATGCCAAAGCCACGCTGGTGGTTGGCAAATCCTTGCAAAAAGCAGCCGATGCTCTGCAGCAACTGACCGGAGTACCTGACTATCGGTTTGATCACCTGATGGGCCTGCAGGCGATGGATAGCTTTATTGACAGCTTGCATCGAATCTCTGAAGAGCCGGTCCCTGCAAAACTGGAACGTCAACGGGCTCAGTTGCAGGACGCTATGCTCGACAGCCATTTCATGCTGGGTATGGCTCGCTTTGCTCTGGCAACGGATCCTGATCACCTGGTTGCATTGAGTCAGATGCTGGCTGGGGTTGGTGCTGAAACCGTGGCAGCCGTTGCACCGATAAATTCACCATCTCTACAACTGGTTGCTTCCGAGAAGGTGAAGATCGGTGATCTGGAAGATCTGGAGAAGATGGCCAAAGCGGGTGGTGCAGAAATCCTGATTACCAATTCTCATGGCACTGAGAGTGCTGAGCGCCTGGGTATTCCATTGCTGCGTGCCGGCTTTCCCCAATATGACTTCCTGGGTGGTTATCAGAAAACCTGGATCGGTTACCGGGGCAGTCGTCAGACTTTGTTTGATCTGGCCAATCTCATGCTCACGTTGGAAAAAGGTGAGATCTCTCCTTACCGTTCCATCTACGCACAAAAGACAGACTTTCGGGAGGTGACAGATGAGCATAACTCGACGGCTACAACTCGTGGGCTGCACCACTGAGGATAAATGGATGGAGACAGCCCTGAAAGTTGCCTTTGCAACCAGTGATATGAAACGGGTGGACCAACATTTTGGTGCCGCCCAGAGTTTCGCTATCTATGCCCTTGACCAACAGAAGGTCTGTTTCGTCGAAGCGGTTGAGTTCGGCAAGCTCGATATGGATGGCAACGAAGATAAGCTGGTTGCCAAGATCGATGCACTGAAGGGTTGTATTGCTGTGTATAGCCAGGCTGTGGGTGCCTCAGCAATCAACCAACTGAAACTGAAAGGTATTCAGCCGGTGAAAATATCACCTGGTGCCTCTATAACCTCTCTGCTTGAGTCACTCCAGCAGGAGCTCAGGGAGGGACCTGGCAGTTGGCTGGCCAGAGCGATCAACAACACCATTCCCGCCGACCCCTCAAGATTTGATGAAATGGAACAGGAAGGCTGGGAGGAGTAGACGATGACAGACCAGGAGATGCTTGAAGAGTCAGCCAGGGTTATCGGCGTCGTCGGCGATAAGATTTGGATAGAGACCGACTCGAGAAGCGGTTGCTCCCAGTGCGCCAGTTCAAACTGTACTACTTCTGTGGTCGCCAAGCTGTTTGGCGTGCAGAAGAACAAATTGTTAATCGATAACGGTTTAGAAGCCAAGCCTGGCGACCAGGTTGTGATTGGAGTTCCTGGCAGATTAATAGCAAAGGCGTCTGTGCTGGCCTATCTGTTACCGCTCGTATTGATGCTGGCCATAACCCTGATGGGCAGTGCATTAGGAATCAACGATGGCATGCAGAGCCTTTTAGCGCTGGCCGGTTTGTCGATTGGGTTGTTACTGGTTCGCTGGATCACAAATAGGGGCGTTTCAACACCAGGCTATGGGCCACAGCTGCTTAAAGTTGTGGGAAACAGTTATAAGCATGTCGTATTTCCGAAACATATGAGGAGTTAAACTGATGAATGAAGCCGTTGTGCTGATCAGCGAAGACGACCCGGTCCTGGAGACCGACTTCGCCAAGGAGATGGTACGCCAGATGCGTGCCATCGATACCTATGGTACCTACGATGATTGGCCAATAGCCAAGATTCTGGAACCATTTGTCCTGACCAAGGAGAAGAAGCGGGAGATTCCTGTGATTGGTGATCCGGATGAAATCACCTTATCCAGGGTGAAAGCTTTTTATAACGCGATTTCAGCGCTTATTGAAAAAGAGTGTGGCCTGATGGCAGTTCCCATGTTGAATCTGACTCACGAAGGATTCGGCCGCTCGCTGATAACCGTTGGTAAGCTGGTGGTTATGGATAAAACATTGCGCGATGTGCATCGCTTTGGCTTTGCTTCACTTTCAAAAATGAAAGATGAGGCTGACAAACTGCTTTCGGTGGCCCTGGAGATCATCGGACAACATACAAAAGTTGCGGGTATGTGAGGAGTAGATCATGACCGAAGAAGAGTTGAAAGCCATACACAAAGCTTCCAAGCGTGCCAAGCGTATTGCTACTGAAAAAGCAGGCGAACTTCATGACCTGGTGGAAGACCGTCTGCCTGCTGCCTATGAAGAGATACCCGCAATAGCACAAGCCACTTACGATGCATGTCAGGCCTGGGCTGAAGCCGAAGCCGTCTACAAAGCAGCTGCTGCAGAGATGAATTGAGGATAGACCAATGTCAGTAATTACCGGTTTAACCCGTGGTGGTGAAGAGTACACTCCCGCATTTGTAATGGATATCAATCAACAGAACTGCATTGGTTGTGGTCGATGTTTCAAGGTCTGTCCCCGTGATGTCTTCGATCTGATCGATCGGGACGATGTGGAAGGACTGCTCGACGACGATGATGATTATGATGACGATTATGGCGATGATGATGATGGTTTCTCAGATGACACCGCGATGGTGATGAGCCTAAAGAACACGATGGACTGCATCGGATGCGGCTCCTGTGCGCGTATTTGTCCAAAGAAGTGCTTTACCCATCAACCTCAAACTGTTGCTGCATAGACAAGACGTAGGAGTGTAATCATGCCAAAACCGAAGAAACATGTCTTTGTCTGTGTGCAGAGTCGACCGATGGGGCATCCCAGGCCATCTTGCAGTCAAAAGAATTGTACTGAAGTTGCTGAGGAGTTCTATGGGCAGCTTCAACAGCGCCAACTGTTCGACCAGATACAGGTTACGACTACCAGCTGTCTCGGTCCCTGCAGTGAAGGACCGTCTGTACTGGTCTATCCTGAAGGGATCATGTATGGCGGTGTCTCAAAACAGGATGTTGCAGCCATATATGATGAGCATCTACTGAATGATCAGCCGCTAGAGCGGCTAAAAGTTGCTGAGGAATTTTGGGCTTGAATCAGAGCTCCAACAGATCAGAGCGCCCATTGAATGTCGTGCGGTTAATCGGCAATGAGGTGCATTTCGGTTTCGATATAGAGCCGGATGCGAATGCTGAATTGCAGAGAGCGGCGTCTCTGATCTCCTCACGGGAGGCATCCTCGGAAGCTCTGCTTCATGCAGAACAAATTGCTCCAGAGCAGATCGAAGTACTGATCGCTCGTTACAAGTTTCACTTCTACCAGGGTGAGACTGGAATCGCAGAAAAACTGGTTATCAAGTCATTGTGCCTGGCCGCAAAGCAAGGCAATTTCAATCAGGATTGGCGACAACTGAATTCAAGTTCTGCTGACTGGGATAATCCACGTGGCCCTGAACGTTTCTATCTTTACGGTCTCAAAGCGCTTGCTTTTATTCGCCTGCGCCAAGAAAAACCGGATGAGGCAGATTCGATTCTGCGTAAGTTGAGCTTGATTGACCCTGCTGATCAGGTGGGAGCGAATGTTATTCGTGATCTGTTAGATGCTATTGTTGAGGAGCAAAACAATGGATGAATCAGTTGCGGTACGTTTTTATAAGATAGAAAAACTTGCCAATAGTGTGCACAAACGGCTCTATGAAGAAGTGATAAAGCTTGGTTTCTCCAATTCCGAAAACCTATTGAAATCACCACAAGAGGCGAGTTATCGATTGGAAAGAGACCCTTCGAATAGTGAATTCAGTCTGGTCGGAGACTGGATGAACGAGAAGGGGTACCGACTCGGTACACTGCTGTTTCACGCAGATGGCAGTTTTTTTGTTGAACACGATATTGTTATGCCACATCCGACCAAGCCAGATTGGTTTGTTGAAGCGGTCAATGCCTGGGGTAATGATGCTGTAATAAAGGCGGAACCCAGGCTTCTGGCAGTTCCTAAATAGAGTTTTAAACAGAACGTCATATGGACCATCGTGTCATTCTCTATCATAAGCAGGCAACCAGTGCTCGTACCAGATTTCTTAAGTTTGATAACAACACTGTATGCGCCTTCGCACCTTTACCGGATCTTTCAACGGTTGTTGCCTCTCGGCCCGACACTGTGTTTCATCCGAAAGCTATTTTAACTGAAACTGAAAAACGATTGGGATTGCCAAGCGATACTCTGGTTTTTGAAAGTGAGTACCGGCAGACAGTCCAGGTGCCGGGTGAGGATATTGATATTTTATTGGCCGGTATCACTACTACAGATCCGCCCTTTGTGGAAGTGGAGAGGTCAAATGCACAATTCATTGATCTGACCCAAGCCAGAGGACTGCCGGGTGTGGAGCTTGAACTTCTGCGCTGTGCTTATGAACTGATACTTGGCGGTTGAATCAGAATTGCCTAGATGTCTGAATTTCTCATAAAGCATCGGGTTTTTGATTAACAGACGGTGTAAGTCTGTTTCATTCATTCATCAACCTAATGAGTGAAACCGTAGCGAATCAGCAGTATAGTTAGGGTCTGTTAACAGGCCTGAATAAAATCAATAAGATTTTACTGCAATGATATCGACGTCAAGAGTATTCGTTTACGGCACTTTGAGAAGGGCTCAGGTCAATCATGATCTGCTCAACAGTGCAAGCTATCTTGGCAATCACCAAACTCAACCTGTCTACAAGATGTACCATTTGGGCAGCTACCCTGGTGTGGTGAAAAGAGGTAGCACTTCGATTTCAGGTGAGGTCTTTCTTGTTGATGCCCTGACCATGAGCCATCTTGACAGGCTGGAAGGTTATCCCCGCGCCTATACAAGAGAACTCATTCCAACCCCTTGGGGTCAAGCTTGGATCTACCTCTATCGGGGCAGTCTACGTGGTAGACAAATCATACAAACAGGCCGCTGGCATGATGAGATCAACTGGCGCCGTTGGTCTAGATAGACTCGTGGGCTTAGCTTTTCTCAATTTCTGTCGTTGAAAGCTCTTCTGGCCAACATCCTGTAGGTGGGCCAAGATTGAGCTCTGAGTCTTCAAATCTCACCAGATAGAGAACCCTTTCAGGGCTCTCTTCCAAATGACCGGTCTCAATGATCACCCCTTTAGTGCCAGGCTCAGCTAATAAGGCATCCTGAGGAATACCCGGTATACCACCATCGTTATAAATATGACTGGCCGCATAGACCAAGTCGCCTGGAGTTAATTGTTCAAGTGTCATTTTCTCTTCCATTGTAGGTTTTGTTACCTGTGTCGATTCTGGGGATTGTCGTCTATCAAACATGAATATTAAGTAAAAATACGACAATCACTTTAAAAACAATAACTAAGCTGCGAGTGGGGTGCGTGGCACAGGCCTTGCAGTTATCTTGGAAAGTAAAGATGCAAGAGACTTGCCACGGAGAAAATGACCATGCTTACACTGACAGAAAATGCTCAAAAGGCAATCAGCCGTTTCATCAACGGCTCTGAAACCCCGGTTGGGGGATTGCGAATCTCTGTAACCGGTGGCGGTTGCTCAGGACTGCAATATGGTATGGCTCTTGAAGAGCATGCCAATGATGAAGATGCAGTGATCGAGATAGAAGCGTTTAAGATCTTTGTCGATCCCCTCAGCGCACCCATGCTGAACGGCGTTACCGTTGACTTCCTCGATAGCATGGAAGGTAGTGGCTTTAAATTCGAAAACCCAAATGCAACCAACAGCTGTGGTTGCGGCAACTCATTTTCCGCCTAATCAATCAGGAGTAAAGATATGTGGGACTATTCAGAAAAGGTTCAGGAGCATTTCTTTAGCCCGAGAAATGCAGGTGCTGTCGATAATGCCAATGCGATTGGTGATGTAGGTTCCCTCTCATGTGGCGATGCCTTGAGACTGACATTGAAAGTCGACCCGGACAGCGAAGTTATCCTTGATGCAGGTTTTCAAACCTTTGGATGCGGTTCAGCCATCGCTTCAAGTTCTGCCTTAACCGAGATTATCAAGGGTATGAAAATCGATGATGCTCTGAGTGTCAGTAATCAGGATATTGCCGATTATCTCGATGGACTTCCACCGGAGAAGATGCACTGCTCTGTTATGGGCAGGGAAGCACTTCAAGCTGCTGTTGCCAACTACCGTGGTGAGGAGTGGAAGGATGATCATGAAGAGGGGGCGTTGATCTGCAAATGTTTCGCCATCGATGAAGTTATGATCGAAGAGACAGTTCGCGCTAATGGATTACGCACAGTGGAAGAGGTAACCAACTATACCAAGGCAGGTGGTGGTTGCTCTGCCTGTCATGAAGGGATAGAGGAGATTCTGACCCGAATTCTGGCTGAGAAGGGTGAAAATTTTGACCCCAATGCAGTCGCTGGAGAGATAAAGAAACCAAAGTCCGGACTGACCAATCTGCAACGGATGAAACGTATCGAAGAGTTGCTGGACGAGATTCGTCCGAATCTGCAGCGAGACCATGGCGATGTCGAACTGGTCGAAGTCGATGGTAAATACATCTACGTGAAAATGATAGGCGCCTGTGCCGGTTGCCAGATGGCAGCAACGACTTTGGGCGGCATACAACAGCATCTGGCAGAAGGTCTTGGTGAGTTCATTCAGGTCCTGCCCGCCGAAGAACTGGCTCGCCGAGCCGCGATGGAGGCCTAGACATGAGTGGTAAAGAGATATCTGAAGGCATCTATCTGGATAATAATGCCACTACCATGGTAGCACCTGAAGTAGTTAGTGAGATGCTGCCCTATTTTACCGAGCAGTTTGGTAATCCCTCTTCGTTGCATCAATTTGGCGATAAGGTAGGGCGAGCTTTGAAGAAAGCCCGCAAGCAGGCCCAGACACTGTTGGGAGCGCAATACGACTCGGAGATAATTTTTACATCCTGTGGTACTGAGTCGGACTCTACTGCAATACTGTCAGCACTCAAAGCTCAGCCTGACAGAAAGGAGATCATTACCACGGTGGTGGAACACCCGGCAGTACTCACCCTATGTGAACACTTGGAGAAAGAGGGCTACAAAGTTCACTATTTGAAAGTGGACAGTAGGGGGCGCCTCGATATTCAGGAGTATTACAAACTGCTGTCAGACAATGTTGCGATAGTCTCTATAATGTGGGCCAATAATGAGAGTGGCACACTGTTCCCTGTCGAAGAGATGGCCGAATTGGCGCGCCAGGCTGGCGTGCTGTTTCATACAGACGCGGTCCAGGCGGTAGGCAAGCTACCGATTAACCTGAAAGAGACCTGTATCGATATGCTCTCCCTTTCAGGCCACAAATTACATGCTCCGAAAGGGATTGGCGTACTCTACCTACGAAGAGGCGTACGCTTCCGTCCGCTCCTAAGAGGTGGACATCAGGAGAGAGGGCGTCGGGCCGGTACTGAAAATGCCGCATCGATCGTTGCACTTGGCAAGGCCTGTGAAATGGCAATGGAAGCAATGGAATACGAAAAGTCCTCAGTAAAGGCGATGCGCGATCGTTTGGAGCAGGGGATCCTTGAGAAAGTAAGCCACTGTTTTGTAACTGGAGATCCGAATAATCGACTTCCCAATACCTGCAATATCGCTTTCGAGTATATCGAAGGCGAAGCCATTCTCTTATTGTTGAACAAGATGGGAATCGCTGCCTCCAGTGGCTCTGCCTGCACATCAGGCTCCCTGGAACCATCACATGTAATGCGGGCCATGGATATTCCGTTTACAGCTGCCCACGGTTCAGTCAGGTTATCCCTTTCACGCTACAACACCATGGAAGAAATAGAGCGGGTAATTGATGCGATGCCACCCATTGTGGCTCAACTGCGTCAGCTCTCCCCCTACTGGAGTGGTGATGGACCTGTGGAAGAGCCTGAAAAGGCATTTGCACCCAGTTATGCATAGTTTATTCAGAATTGGCTGACTCCTCTCCGTTCTTTACCCCAGCGTGCTGCATTTTTCTGAAAATCCACAGACAGCTCTTACCCTCTATCAAACAACAGAGGGTAAGGGCAAAACTTCTTTCATCTACTTATCAGGTGCCTATCTTGAGTGATGGATCAAGCGACAGATCATCAGTTTCGATCCCACGATAGGCTCAGGATTCACTAAGTTTCTGAGAAAACATTCCTGCTCAATTCTTGGCCAGATTAAAAAGAAAATGAGACTTACGTCACGATTCATGGTGCCTTATGGGTGTTCTAATAAAAAGCTCCATGGAATCTTTAATAATATCAGTTGTTTAGATTGAGTCTAAAATAAACTGCCAAGTCTGGGTTGTAGTGGCTCCCTACAATTTAACTGTTTACAGTATTACAAGGGCCTGAAGCGTTAAGTCTTTCTCTGCAGTCGTAAATAAGGAGGCTCTGACATCCACGTAGGATATTATGAGAGCTGTGAGGCGTGTAAGCGACACTATTAATCAGGTTTTGGGTGATCAGGGATTGATTGCAAAAAGAATCGGCAGCTGCCAATTATCATGGAGACCGATGTAACAGCTGTTTGAGATACGAGGATCGTAGATGCATCACGCATATGAAAATAGGAATTCTCCACAGGATAGTGGACTGGCAAAAAACAATTTGGCCTGTCCCAACTACACAATATCTACTGATTCTCAGTCAAAATACCCCACACCTTGGTCATATCTTGATATAGCAAACAGCTATGACATGGCTCAGTTAAAGATACTCGATAGAGATTGTTCCGGCATAACCTCATCTCTCCCGGCTCTGTTTTTACACCATCATCAAATCCCTGATCTATGGTTCTTGAGATCCGCACAAGTGCTACAGAGCAATCCCCCTTTCTGCGGTGTAAGTCGTAGTGAACCAGCTGACTGTTACACACGACCACACTGGGATCCTATCGATTTTGAAACCTCTTCAAAAACAAAGCAACAGAAAAATATGGATAAATCGAGCAAGCAGATGCGAAATCATCGGCAATCTCAGGAGTTGCAATTAGAGCAAAGCAGTCAGCTTTCAAGCAACACTCATGATGACAAACCAGAACAGGATGAGCTTAAGTCACAGTCCCCCAAAAAAATGATGGAAATGAAAAATGAGCTCGAGGATATAAAAAACAGTCAGCTGGAGCGAGTCAATGAAGTAAAATTGGAGGTGAAAACTCTAAAAAAGAGAATTGAGGAGAAAGAGTTATCACGACAACGGTTACAACGGGAGAAGATCGCACTAGCAGAAAGTCTAAAGGCTGAAACAGCGCATAATTTAAGGTTTGTTGAACAGACGAAATCACTGGATGATCGTATAGAGGGTCTGGAGCAAGCGTTGAAAGCAAGGACACAGATTATCCGAGAGACAGAAGAACTACATTCCAAAGCCCTAGAAAATGTAAACCAGAAACTTGAGTCAGCAAATCAAAACATACAGGCGTTGAAAGAGTCTCAATCGCTGTTGGAATCTACGATTGAATATCAGAATAGTGAGTTCAGTCAGTTGCAGGAGAGCAATCAGGCACTGGTAGCCGAGCATCAGCAGGCAAAAGAGGGTCAGTTACGCAATCAATCAGAAGTTACTGCACTGAAACAGCAATTGCGTGACTCACAGGACAAATCGAACAGGCAACTTGCGACGGTGCGCGCACAAGCGCAACGCGATTCAGAATCACTTCAACAGCAGATGACCCATACCATGGAATCTGCGCTCGAGGCCAAACAACAACAGACCGATGAGTTACAGACCCGGCTGAACAACGAGATCAAAGCACTCGAACTTGAGTTGGATAGAACCCGTACGAATGCAAAACAGCAACTCTCTGAGGCTCGGCATAAAGCACAAACTGATCTTCAGGAACTACAGGAAGACATGACCCTTACTCTGGAACAGGCCGTACAGGCTGAACAACAGCAGGCAATGGAGGTGCAGGGTCGTTTAGGTAATGAGATAGAGCTGCTCAAACAGACAGTAGAAACGATACAGTCAGATGCTGACCAACAGCTGGATGAAGCGCGGTATCAGACTGAACAGGAAATCATCTCATTGAAACAACAGATGAATCTGGCGGTGGAATCTGAAAAGCAAAAGCTTGAGAGTGAACTGACACATTTGATGGCAATGAATGAGGATCTGAAAAAAGAGTTGCAAGAAAAACAGGCAACCGCTGAGAGACAACTCGACGAGTTAAAACAGCTGACAAAGACAGAATTGACGTCACTCCGAGAACAGATGATTCTTGCAAAGGATCAAGCTGTTTTAGCTGAAAGGGCACGTAGCACGGAAGAAAAAACTACACTACAGGATGAATTAGATGTGCTGAACAAGAAATTGTTTGAAATAGAGAGAGAGCATTCAGTAGAGCTGGATCAGGTGAGAGAACAGGCGCGTAGAGGTTCACAACTGGATCTTGACCGTATGAGCCAGGCTCTTGAGGCAGAAAAACAAATAGCCCTTGATCAACAGATGCAATTAACAGCTGAAAATGAGTCATTGAATCAGCAATTGCAGATCACACGCGATCAAATAGATCAGCAACTGTCAGAGGTAACACAAAAGGCTAAGCAAGATTACAACAAGCTTCGTATGCAAATGGATGAAGCCTTGGAAAATGAGAAACAGCAGGCCAATTTGGAACTGACCGGTCTACAAGTGAAAGTCGAAGAGCTCACGCATCAACTTCAACTATTAGAGTCAGAATCTGAAAAACAACTGAAGGACGAGCAACAAAAGGCACAAGTCGAATACAGCAGATTAGAGGAACAATTTAATCTGGCGCTGGAATCCGGGAAATTGAAGCTCAAAGAGGAGAAGGTGCGTTTCGAAGCTGAATCTCAACATCTGAATGAGCAATTAAATAGAGTTCGCAGTGAGACTGAGCGTGAGCAACAAAAACGGCTAAATCAAGAGGACCTGTTACAGCAGGAGCGTAATACCATTCGTCTATTGAAAGATCAGTTACAAGAGACTGAAAAGATTCTGCGTGATACAAAAGAGCGTATGGCTGCTACTGCAGATAAAGACCAGAAGATAATAATCGAATTAAAAAAGCAGTTGGAAACACACTTGACTGAAGTAAACTCGGAAGAGGCAGCCCATGATTACCAGCAACTCTCAGCACAAAAAGATGAGCTGATATCAGAAGTAACAGCTCTACAGGCACAACTCGATAATCAACAACAAACTCAAGTTGAGATAATACATAGCCTGGAGGGAGAAAAGGCAGCACTTGAAGAGAACCTGAATAAATATCAGGGTGAAGCAAAGATGGCCAAAACGACCATACATATAATGAAGAAAAACCAGGATTCTCTGAGTCTCGAAAAAGAACAATTGGCAAAACAGCTGGATGAACAAAAGACTGAGACTATTGCCATACAAGCGGAACTGAAGGCTTCACTTGAATCCATACAGCAGGAGAATGGATCTTTACGTCATCAGCTAGCAACTGCAACATCACAAAACAGGGATGAAGATACCCTACAGCGTGCTCATCAGGAAAACAGGCTTCTGAAACAAAAGATCAAAGGATTAAAAGAGGTGCAACTGGAGATGGAGCGTCAATTGAATGCTGATGGGGGTGTTGAAATCAAGTCGGTACTCGACGAATTGAAAGCAACTCAACTAAAACTTAGAAAGGCTGAAAAGCTGGCTCAACAGAGAGATCTGCTATTGCGGGAAAATCAGATTCACGAGAGTGCAATTGAGATACTGAGTCAGGATCTGGATTCGATCGTATTGGAGAAAGAGAGTCTGATCGAAGAGTGTGACTACCTTAGAAATGAGTTGCACTACCTCAAAGCAGGGAACTCAAACAACGGTGAAAAAGGCGTTTCCGCTGAATAGTCATGTATCCAGCTGATCTACAGACAATCCCGTCGCGACGACAGCAGCCATTGCGGGATTGTCGTCTTTCCTACAATTCGTAGTAACCAAACACTCAGTCAAATGTTGTCAGTAACGTATCTTGCTGAAAAATAAAATATAATTATCATGGCACAGTGATTGCAAACTCCTTATTAACAAGGAGACCGTTATGCAATCCAAACCATCCAAAGTCACCATCAACGATACTACCCTGAGAGACGGTGAACAGTCTGCCGGGGTGTCATTCACCCATCAGGAAAAACTAGCCATAAGTCGCTCACTCGATGAGTTGGGTATCCATGAACTGGAAGTTGGCATTCCGGCAATGGGTGCTGAAGAGCGGGAAGCGATTCAGTCTGTCGCCATGAGTGTAAATCATGCAAAGCTTATGGTCTGGTGTCGCATGCACAGTCAGGATATCAACCACTGTCGTGGTTTAGGTGTTCAGATGGTTGATCTCTCGATGCCGGTTTCAGACCAACAGATCAGTAACAAGCTTGGTCGCTCCAGGCAGTGTGTGCTTGAACAGATCGGACCCTGTATCAAGGAAGCCCTGGATTTAGGCCTTGAAGTCTGCGTTGGCGGAGAAGATGCTTCCCGAGCTGATCCTGAGTTTCTCTGGCAGGTGGTCGAACAGGCGGAAATCGCTGGTGCGCGACGGTTTCGCTTTGCAGATACCGTTGGGATCATGGAACCCTTTCAGGTCTACGATGCCATCCGTGATCTTCGTGCTATTTCGGATATCGAGATAGAGATGCATGCTCATGATGACCTTGGTCTCGCCACTGCCAATACCCTAGCCGCCATTCGCGGTGGTGCTACACATGTGAATACTACCGTACATGGTCTGGGTGAACGTGCAGGAAATGCGCCACTTGAAGAGGTGGTGATGGGATTGCGCCGCTTTCACGATCAGGGACATGAGATTGACATGACACGATACTCTTCCCTGTCAGAACTGGTTGAATACGCCTCCGGCAGAAAGGTCGGATGGCAAAAAAGCCTGGTTGGAGCCGGTGTGTTTACACACGAAGCCGGCATCCATGTGGATGGCCTGATGAAGGATAGACGCAATTACCAGGGTGTCGATCCGGCTGAATTGGGACGCGATCATCAATTTGTCTTAGGTAAGCACTCCGGTAGTCATGCGGTCATACAGGCTTATGCAGACATGGGAATGGCCCTCAATCGGTCACAGGCAGAATCACTGCTGATGAGGGTGAGACTCCACGCTGTACAAAATAAGCAACCACCAGGACCAAGAGATTTACGCCGCTTCTACCTGGAAATCAATCAGGACGCTCAGGAGTGGACACGTCAATGATCAACAGTGACGCGATTGCTGATGTTGGCACACCCTCCACCCCAGGGTCAGTCTGGCAAATGGTGGGTGAGGATATCCGTTGTGTATTCGATCGTGACCCTGCAGCTCGTACCCGCCTGGAGATTATTACCACCTATCCTGGGGTACATGCGATTATGCTCTACCGTATGGCCAATCGCCTATGGAAGCGGGGCTGGCGTTATCTTCCAAGACTCATCACCTACATCGGCAGAATCTGGACCAGTATCGATATTCACCCTGGGGCTACCATAGGGCGCCGCTTTTTTATTGATCATGGCACGGGAGTAGTGATCGGTGAGACGGCTGAAGTGGGGAATGATGTAACGCTCTACCACGGCGTTACCCTGGGCGGTGTCTCGTGGAACAAAGGCAAACGTCATCCGACACTTGGTGATCGGGTAGTGGTCGGTGCCGGGGCGAAAATTCTAGGTCCCATCGAGGTTGGAGAGGAGGTCAGGGTCGGAGCAAATTCTGTCGTGGTCTCAGCCGTGCCTGCAAATAAAACCGTTGTCGGCATACCTGCCAAAGTTGTTCAAACACAGCGTGTTAACAGTGAACATGGTTTCGATCTAAACCACCATCTGATTCCGGATCCAGTGGCCGAAGCGATCAACTGTCTGCTGGAACGGATTCGAATCCTGGAAGGGGAAGTTGGTGTGTATGGCTGTCTACCCGGTGGCGAGAAACCTGAGGACGAGTGCCGCCGATGCGATGCCAAGTTGGTTTGTGAACCAGTTAATCCAGAATCTTTAGTCACGGAGTCAGTGAAATGACAGTAGATCTTCTCGATTTCGATAGCGAGGACCTCTATTTCGACGAAGCTATAAATTCAGAAGCCAAACAGTGCCTGGATAGTGCGGCTGAGAATTATGGTGAAGAAAAAGCGGAAAAGGAGCTGCTCAAGGCCTATTTCCTGGAACCGGAACATCCGATGATACTGGTGGCGCTTTACCGCTATTTCTACTACCAGCATCGGTTGACTGAAGCCCTGATCGTTGCTGAACGGGTTCTGGTGGTAATCGGTAAAAGGCTTGAATTTCCCGTTGACTGGCGTGATCTGAGCGAAGGACGTTTGGGTAGTGGTGTCATGATTTCAATGACACTGATCCGGTTCTACATGCTGGCCCTGAAGGGAGCTGGATTTCTGGAACTGAGATTGGGTAAATATGAATCGGCACTGGAACGTCTTGAAAAAGTAGCAGAACTTGATTCCAAGGACCGCCTTGGCGCTCTGGCTCTGCTTGAAGTTGTCCGTAACGCGCTGAGCTGTCAAACCGACAGTGTATCAGCATAACACAAGCTACAGGAGCTGAATGATGAGTGAGAGTGAATTCGAGCTGGATATGGATGAACTCAGCAGCGCTGAGGACTTTCTGGACTATTTTGAAATCGAGTACGACGCTTCTGTGGTGCATGTCAATCGTTTGCATATTCTGCAGCGCTTTCATGACTACCTGGATGAGATCAGTGCCATGCCTGAGAGTGATGATGAAAAGTATCAACTCTATGCAGGAATGTTGAGCAGTGCATACAGTGATTTTGTCGAATCTGATGCTTTGACCGAGAAGGTCTTTAAAGTTTTCCATATGCACGAACCGGTAACAGTAAGTGTGCCACTCATGGATCTTAGCCAGCAGGTGGATAGTCTTGCGTCCAAAGTATGAATATGGCCAAGCAGTTCGCGTGATTCGCAACCTGCGTAATGATGGCACCTATCCCGGTGAGGCTACCGGGCGACTGTTAGTCCGTCGGGGCAGTATTGGTTACGTAAGGGATGTGGGTACCTTTCTGCAGGATCAATTGATCTACTCAGTTGACTTTGTTGAGCAGAACCGGCGGGTGGGTTGTCGTGAACAGGAGTTGCAACTTGAAAGTGATCCCTGGATACCAACCCGTTTTGAATTCCGAGACAAGATCACTCCAAAGATTCCGCTGGTACTGAAAGGCGATGTGATTGCCAGACCAGGGGATGAAGGTGAGATCGAAAAGACCTTGAGAGATAATCCGGGTGGTCCCGCATACCATGCCCGTTTTAGTGGCAGAACCCTGCTGGTACCTGAAAGTGCATTGGATTTTCTGAATCCCGGACTTGAGGAGGGAGCATGAACTTGGCTGAAAAAAAACCAGAGGTTTCACCGGTATTCAGCTATCACATGTTGCGTAATGCACTGAGTAAGTACCAGAAGAACCTGACACAACTCAACCCGGTTGAGAATGAAGTTGTTTACAAGATAGCGACAAAAAGTTTTGATCTTGAGTCTCTGGTGATCGCTAGCAAAGAAGCAGAAACTGTGGTTATCTCCGAGCAGCAATTGGATCGTGCTATTCAGGATGTGGCTGAACGTTATCAAACTGATGAGGAGTTCACCGGCGACCTGCAGGACAATGGATTGAATTTGGATGGCCTACGCAGTGCACTCTATCGAGAACTGCTGTTTGACGGAGTGATGCAGAAAGTCGCCTCTCGAAGTGCTGATATCAATGATCTCGATATCCAGCTGTTTTACGAAATGCATCACGATCGCTTTCAGACCCCTGAAACACGAATCGCCCGTCACATTCTGATTACGATTAACCCTGATTTTCCTGAGAATACCCGGCCTGCAGCCTATAGCCGGATGGAGAGTGTAATTGAAAAACTCGCCGGTCGAGTGAATCGATTTGATCAGTTTGCCAAACGTTATTCTGAGTGTCCCACTGCGATGGAGGGTGGCAAACTGGGAGAGGTATCGAGGGGGCAACTCTATGAAGCATTGGATGCAGAGCTGTTTAACATGCAGATGGATGAAATCAGCCCGATCGTGGAGTCGGATTTGGGATTGCATATCCTCTATTGTGAGAAGATCAAACCGGCAAAACGTGTACCGTTATCAAAAGCAGCGCCAAGGATCCGCGAAATTCTTACTGAACGCCAACGACGTAATTGTCAGAAGTCCTGGTTAAACAGTCTGCAAGCCAAACTTCCAGCCTAGCCAGGCCATGTGAGTAACAATGACTGATAATCACAAACATTGCTCTTTCTGTGGTGAACAACAGACAGCGGATAGTCCACTGATTGCCGGCATAGAGGGGCATATCTGTGAGGAGTGCGTACGTCTTGCAGCTCAGGTTGTTGCCAGCTGGGGTAGACGTCGCTCTACCAGTAAACCGTTTGAAAACATGCTTAAACCGACCCAGCTGAAAGCGCAGTTGGATCGCTATGTGGTTGGGCAGGGGCTGGCAAAAGAGACATTGGCGGTTGCGGTCTACAATCACTACAAACGCCTCAGCATGGAGCACAACAATACTCAGATGCCAACCAGTAACGACCAGGAAGTCGAGATCGAGAAATCGAACATCCTGCTGCTTGGTCCCTCTGGAACCGGAAAAACCCTGCTGGCAAGCACTCTGGCGCGTGTCGTCGGTGTGCCATTTGTAATTGCCGATGCAACAACCCTGACCCAGGCCGGTTATGTAGGCGAAGATGTTGAAAGCATCATTGTGCGTCTGCTAGACAGTGCGGATGGCAATCGGGAACTGGCCGAATGGGGAATTATCTATATCGATGAAATCGATAAGCTGGCCCGTTCCGGTGAATCTTCCCACGGAACCCGGGATGTCTCGGGAGAAGGGGTGCAGCAGGCCCTGTTGAAGCTGGTGGAAGGTACCCGAGTAAAATTGAGTCAGAAGGGTAGAAAAGAGTCTGGTGAAGAGCTTTTTATCGACACACGGAACATCCTGTTCATTGCAGGCGGGGCTTTCGCCGGGCTTGAGCGTCTGCTGGAGAAAAGGATGAATACCGGTAAAGGTGGGATCGGATTCCATGTCGATCTCTCGGATACAAGCAAGGCCAATGATCAACTTAGACTCTTTGAAGAGGTACAGCCAGAGGATTTACGCCATTTTGGCCTGATACCAGAGTTTATTGGTCGTTTTCCGGTCATTACCGCTTTACATGACCTGGATGAACATGCCTTGGTGAAAATATTGACACAACCCCGGAATGCATTGCAGCGGCAGTACCAGAGGCTGTTTGAGTTTGAGGGGGTCAAACTGGAATTCACGGAGGATGCATTGATGGCCATTGCCCGTCAGGCGCTCGATCGAGGCACCGGCGCCAGAGGATTGCGTGGCGTCATGGAGGGGTTGCTGCGGAAAGTGATGTATGAAATGCCCTCCATTGATGGCGCCAAAGCCTGTCTGATCGATGAAAAACATGTAAACCAGGAGATTGCTGTAACAATCTCATGTGATGAAGAATCAACTCAACGCCAAACCGGATAAAGAATAGAGCTTTTTGAATCCCAATCGTTGGTTTGCGAGTATAAACCTTGTACGCTTTGTGCTGAGGCTGTCTATACTGTCGCAGATTAAGAGTGACTGAATGCAATATTCACAGTCACCGGATAATTAGGATAATCAGATGCGAATTCAAACCGGTTTTCCCGCTCTTCTGACACTACTGCCTGCTATGGCCTCCGCAGGTCAGACTATTACAGTCGATATGTTGCCGATTGAGGATTGGACCGAAGTCAGTTTCAAGGACAATACAACCTATCAGGCCGTCAATGAGAAGGGAGCACCACCCAGCCTGAAGGCGATCAGTCAGAGCAGTGCTTCAGCCTTGGCCAAACGGATCAAAGTCAATCTGGAGAAAACCCCGTACCTGAACTGGCGCTGGAAAATCGATCAGGTATTGGATAAGCCAGACGAGCAATCCAAAGCGGGAGATGACTACCCAGCGCGTATCTATGTCGTAAAAGAGGGCGGCTGGGCGCCATGGCGGACACGCTCGATGAACTATGTCTGGTCAAGCAGTCAGCCTGTGAGTAGTGTTTGGGCCAGTGCATATACGGGGCAATCCATGATGGTGGCCATTAAATCCGGGGATCAGCAGGCAGGTCAGTGGCAAATGGAAAAACGTAATGTCAGACAGGATTTCAAGAATTTTTTCGGCGAAGAGATAAACACCATTGATGTGGTTGCAATCATGACCGATACGGATAATACCGAATCTATGGCAACGGCCTGGTACGCTGACATCTTCTTTTCGGCGGAATAGGATAGTTCCGGATTACATAAGTGTACGCACGCTAAATGCTGTATCCCACTGACAAAACGCCACTCAGCGTTGCTCGTCGTTCATTTGGAATAACCAAACTACACTCCTCGCGCCTTGATTGGCACGTTTTCAGGCACCACAGGGCGTATTGGATTCGTGTTAACAGGCCCCAGCAGCATCATTGAGACTTAAGGCGATTATTTTATTTCCGGATCAGTTGCTCTGAAAATCTCTGTTTGAGGGTGAAAGGCATACCAGGCAAACCAGAAAGCTGTAGTGCTTGGCAATAAATTATCCGCTAGGTCATAGGCATTGGCCGTTTGGTTTTGAATATCATATTTAACTGTCAACTGCTGACCAGCCAGATTCTCTTTGATCAATCCGTCTGTTTTAGACAACTCTATGAAAGGATAGGCCTTGTAGGTGCCGTTAACTTCCAACCCCAGTACCCGCTCCTTCGGATGATATCCCTTGGACCGAAATTCTACCGGAAAGTAGAGATCCCGGCTTTTGTCGTAGCCCCGATAGGGTGAACGCTGGTAGTCTCGTGAAAATCCTGTGTCATCAGATAGTACCAACGTATCAGGGTATCGATCAGACCAGTCGGCCCAATTGGTGTGTTGTAAGGGAACATGACGTAAACGATCCCCCTGGTGCTTTCCGCTGATACTTTGCTTCATGATTTGTGACCACAAAGACTCACTGGCGCGGTCATAGAGCAGTACATCACTGTTGTAGAGCAAGCCAGAAACGCCAAACATCAGCGGATTGCCTCTGACCGTTGCTTCGAATGCCATACCCGTACCACAGAGTGGACAGAAAGTAATGACGATGGGTTCCTGCCTGAAGCGGTCGTTGACAATTTCATGCCAGTTCAGAATATTGATTGGATAGGCCTTTACGATACCATTCCTCTCCACCCCCAGAATGCGGTCTTCTGGTTTTAAGAAGTCTGCATCATCGGCATGCACAAATTGAGGTTCATCAATCGCCGGAATCCCATCACGGGGAGGTCCACCAGGTAGAATTTCAGAAACTTCGATGATCGCATCTGTAACATCAAAACCATTCTTATAGATGGCACCTGCGCTGATCTGAGCAGAAGTAAACAGCAAACAGAAACCAATCCACACAATCCTTATGTTGACTAGATTATCTCTCTGTCTCTCTATAATCGTCATAACATTTCGACTATGCAGTTTGAAGATAGGCGGCATTCGACTGGATCAATTCCTGTATTAGATCAGAGTCGATTTCCATTTGTCGGGCCATCACCGAACCTCGTTTTCCAGTTGCTGTGATGCGCCACTCATGATTGACAGTTTCAACGACTGACTCAGACCCGCAATTTGGGCAATAGACCAAATCACCGCTTTGCTGGTTTTTACGTAACGCAATGGTTGGTCCGCAGAGTAAACAGGTCTGCAGTGGGATGCCGTCATAGGAGTGCCCGATTATTGAAGAGAACTTACCTCTACGGGCAATTTCGAGGAACACATGTCCGAAATTTCCATCGAATTGTGTATGCAGATTAAACTTTATGATTTTCAATGCTTTGACGATGGACATGCCCTGTCGGTATGGGCGGGTACTCGTCATGGCATCAAAGGCGTCGCAAATGGAGACAATTCGTGAGTCCGTGTCGATGCTTTCATCATCCAGGCCATAGGGATAACCAGCTCCATCGGGACGTTCATGATGTTGCAGAATCGAGCTTTGAACGAGCGGTGCCAACGGGTGTCCATCAATGATACGGGCACCTACCGAAGGATGAGTTTTGATCATTTCATACTCACTTTCGGAGAGTCTTGCCGGTTTCTTCAATACCATGTCGGCGATGGCTACCTTACCAAGATCGTGTAAAAAACCGGCCAGAGTTATCCTGGCAACCTCGGCTCTGTCCAAACCAAGGGCCTGGGAGAGTAGCCTGCAATATTGGGAGACACGCCAAAGGTGACCACCAGAGTAGGGATCTCTGGCTTCCACAACCCAGGCCATATTTAGGAGTGACCGCCATAAAGGCTGGTAGAACCTGGGGTGTATGGTGAGTAGATTGTTTTTTTCATGTCGACCACCGGTTGATACAGGAAAAAGGCTGATCATGGGAAATTACCTCTCTATTCTGTATGGAGTCAGCTGTCAGGTAATAGAGAATAAACAGATTAATCGGGCACCTTAATAGCTGTACGCTGTGGTTCGATTGTTGGATTCAATCTGATGAGCCCGGCAGTGAGGGGGAGTGAAACTGTTAGCTTTGCAAAACAGTAAATTGATATGCTGGACTCAGCCTGAGATCTGCCTTACGCTGCAGGCGTCTCAGGCGATGTGTACGTGCCTGGCAATCTGGAAGCTGCCGGCAATAGTGACGAGCCGCCTCCAGATCCTTGCTGACGTGTTCGTGGTATTTTGCAAGTTTTTCAAGGGCCTCCGGGCACCGATTTTGAGCAAGTTGATACCATAGCTGGGTGGCACCCTGCCAGTCTCCGGATTTCTGCAAGAGGTGAGCCAGATATCCCTTGCTCCTTTCATCGGCCTGTTCGACTCGCTTCCTCAACAGGTCGCAAGCCTGCTCTCTATCGAATTTCCCAATCCAGCGAGCCAGACTGTAGAGGTCCAGGTCATAACGGTCCGGATCTCGGGTTATTCTCGCGAGCTCTGTATGAGCCGCTACTAGTGAAACAATGTCGTTCTGATTATGCTCGACTACCTTAAGCAGTTTTTGTTCAGAACCACGCTGCAGATAGTCAAACCAGGCGGCAGGAGCTTCTGAACCGGGCAGATCGCCAACCCGGTGATATCCGAGTAGGCGTTGCTCCAGGGTAGCGAGACGACAATTCGGCCAGTGGTGCCGAAACAGACGCCGGGTGGGGTGCAGTAGATCGAGATGGGGCAGGCGATCAAACTGTTGCTTACGGGAGCTGATGCGAAAACGGCTGATCAATAGGGGAAGGTCATAACTTTTGCCGTTGTAACTGACCAGACGTTCTGCCGTCTCAAGCCCCAATGCAATTTTTTCCAGCATTTTTGTTTCAGCTGAAAAACGGGTGATCAATAACTGACGCAGGCAAATTGCTGATCGCTCCATCCAGGCATAGCCAATCAGAAACGCGAGGGTGCCGCTTCCCCCTGAAAGTCCGGTGGTTTCAGTATCCAGGTAGTAGTTTTTCAGGGTTACACGATCATCGCCGGGTAATTGTGGAGCAGTTTGCAATTCACTTAACTGCATTGCTCCAAGTTTTGAGTTCAGTGGAATCTGCTTTTCGATCTGGATCACGCCCTCAGCAATCAGTCTGCCCTCAAGCTGTTCGGCAAGCCGGCTGTCTGAGTGGGGTCTGTGACTGCTATCCCTGTTCGGTTGGCCAACACGATGCGGTATCTTCAAAGCGTTCGGCTGATGTGACAGCGTAGGAGCTTTTTGTCGGCCACCAGCCTGGCTCTGAAGCTGGCTGAGTCTGGTTTTAAGAGTCATCGTTCGATAGCAGTGAAAGGACGGTTAATGCAGACTGTTTGGCTGAATTCCTACCCTGTTCATCCCCTGCCAGAATCGGTCCGATACATCCAGGACAACCACAAGCACAGTCACATGACTCAACCAGATTTCGTGAATCAACAACAATCCTCCTGCGAATTTCGAAAAGTGGGTTTGTTATGCCGATGCCACCTGGATAGTTGTCGTAGAGAAAAAGTGTTGGCGTGAATTGATCCAGACTGGCGGGATCGATGTTTTGTCCGCTGCGATCACTCAGAGTGCCACGGCCACTGTTCTCCAGGCTCGCATACCAGCGGTCCTGACCATCCCCAACGGCCCGGCCGATATCACGTGGTTCTGAAAGCATGCGCATGGTTGCGATAACATGCATGGCATAACCGGCGCCGAGAAATCCGTCCAGTGCCGCCTGGCGTGAGGCAAAGGCCTGATCCAGTGCAATGGGATTGATCTGCCACCAGACTGCGGTGGTATGCATCTCCTGGTCAGGCAGATCGATCTTGCCATACCCTACATTTTCATGGGTGTAGTAGCGGATCTTCTTGTAACCGGCAACCCGGGTAACCAGATGAACTTCCCCCTGGGATACCTGGTAGCGGAAATGCTCTTGTGACTCGAAGTTTTGCAGAATCTTAAGTCGGGTATAGTCAATGGCATCGGTATAGTAGTCGGCCTTTGTCTGGGTTACAAAAGCCTTTCGCCCCTCCCAATCGAGTTTTTCAACCTGATAGGGCATTGACTGAATCATATAGATGGCACCCTCATAAAGAGTCATGGGAGCTGAGCTGAAATCAACTTCAGCAATGATTCGCTTTTCTCCATCCGTAGTATCAATAACCACAAAGTTTCCCTCGGCAACGGAGCGAAGACTGACGCTGTTGGCCGGGTAGCTGTCCGCCATCCAGTGCCACTGCTTGCCCTCCCGATGTAGAATGCCATGTTCCTCCAAATAGCTGAGCATCTCTGACAGATCCTGTTTGCCAAATCTGTCACCCTCTTTGAATGGCAGCTCAAAGGCAGCACATCGGATGTGATCCAATAGAATCAGCAATTGATCCGGATCGATTCGAGCCTGTTCCGGTGCGGCTCCCAGGAAAAACTCTGGATTGCGAATGATGTATTGATCCAATGGCAGGCTGCTGGCGACCAGGACTCCGACTGCTGAACGCTGACGTCGTCCCGCACGTCCCAATCTCTGCCAGGTTGCGGCAATCGTGCCCGGATAACCGTTGAGTATTGCGAGATCCAGTGAGCCAATATCCACACCCAGTTCAAGCGCAGAAGTTGAAACCACACAATCGATCTCTCCTTGACGCAGTCGCTTCTCCAATGAACGGCGCTCGGTGGGCAAATAGCCTCCCCGATAGGCCGCAATTCGTGATGGGTAGCGGGGATCGTGGTCGAAATTGTCTTTCAGGTATTTGGTCAGGACCTCGACCATCAGCCGGGATTGCGCAAAAACGATACTCTGTAGACCATGCTTTACGGCACTCTTAGCAATCCGTGTACTCTGGGAGCGGGCTGATGCCCGTATACCCAGGTCATGGTTCACAACCGGAGGATTCCACAGCAGCAGATGCCGGGCCCCTTGTGGAGCGCCGCTTTCTGTAATCGCCGATACGTTTGCATGGATCAGTTCCCTGGCCAACTCGGCCGGATTGGCGATGGTGGCTGAACAGAGGATAAACTGCGGTTCAGATCCATAGAACTTACAGATCCTCTGCAAACGTCGAATCACATTCGCCACATGTGATCCGAAAACCCCTCGATAAGTGTGCATCTCATCGATCACCACATAGCGAAGATTCTCAAAAAACTGGGCCCACTTTGTGTGGTGGGGCAGGATACCCTGATGCAGCATATCCGGATTTGAGACCACAATATCCCCCCGGGTCCGGACAGCTTTTCGTGCATCTCCAGGGGTATCGCCATCAAAGGTGAAAGCCCGTATTCCTAGCGACTCCGAACGATTTATCTCATTGATTTCGGCGACCTGATCCTGAGCCAGAGCTTTGGTGGGAAACAGGTAGAGGGATTTGGCGCAATCTTGTAGTGCAGCCTGCAAAACCGGCAGGTTGTAACAGAGCGTCTTTCCGGAAGCCGTTGGCGTGACAACCACGGTATGTTGTAAAGATTGAATTGAACTCCAGGCAGCAGCCTGATGAGAATAGAGCTGTTTAATCCCTCTGCTGATCAAGGCGCGAGAGAGTCGAGGATCAAGATCATCAGGAAATGGGGCAAATTTGCCGGGGCGGGCTGGTATGGTCAGTTCACCGGTAATTCGCTCCGCATTGCGCTGTCGCAGTTGATCAGCAAATTGATCGGGAGTATGGCATAGGGGGATGCCGGTATCTGAGTGAATCGATTCTGCGGGTCTGCTCATCAGGCTGTTCTCTATTCGTTCTCTAGTCTAGAATAGAGAACAACAGGAGAACAAACAAGCCCTCTGATGCGATTAACCAGAAGACAACAAGAGATCTACGATATTCTGCGAAGTGATGCGGATGTTCTGCAGCGACCACCAACCTACGATCAGCTCTGCCAACGACTGGGGTTGAGTTCCCGGGGATCCCTGCACAAGCATATCCAGGCTTTGGTAGTGGCAGGCCTGGTCAAGCCAATGGCAGGAAAACAGCGTGGGATTCGACTGGTATCAGCAGATCAGCAAGAGCAGGGGATACCCATGTTGGGTCGGATCGCTGCTGGACGTCCCATTGAGGCCGTTGAGCAAACTGAAAGGATCTCAGTGCCTGACCCTATGGCTGGCAGCAACCCCCGCTATGCCCTCCAGGTATCGGGTGATTCGATGATCGATGAGGGAATCTTCGATGGAGATTACGTTGTCATTGAACAGTCTGCAACAGCGGATAATGGTGACATAGTCGTTGCTTTGATCGATCAACAGGAGACAACCTTGAAACGTATTGAACAAAAGCCAGGTCAGATCATTCTACACCCAGCCAACGCTACCATGAGCGCCATGGTCTACAAGCCCGATCAGATTCAGATCCGGGGAATTTTAAGGGGGCTTATTAGATATTACTAGTATAGTATTGATATTATAGAATAATTATATCTCCAAAGTGTGAGTGAGAGGAGCCGGAGGCTCCTCCCTGGCTTGAACTATCTGGGAGAGATCAGGTTCAGCGGAAATCCTCCTCCGCCCAACAGATTTCCACCTCCACCCAGCAGGCAGGAAAGGTGTGACAGAGGGTTGAACAGATCCATGCCAGCGCGGATCTTGTCATTTCCAGGGCCGCCAGAGATGTCGTCACAACCTCTACCTCCCTTGATATAGTCATCTCCGCAACCACCGCGGATGGTGTCGTTACCACTTCCACCTCTGATGTAGTCATTTCCATGACCACCCCAGATCCGGTCATCACCACGACCACCGCGAATATTGTCATTGCCACAGCCGCCGGAGATCATGTCATCACCACGACCACCACTGATGCGATCATTTCCAGAACCGCCCCAGATGGAGTCATCACCGCGACCACCACGAATGCAGTCATCGCCGCTACCACCAATCAGTCGATCGTTGCCACTGCCACCACTGATACGGTCGTTGCCGGCGCCGCCCCATATGGAGTCGTTACCGCTACCACCACGGATGCAGTCATCACCACTACCACCGACCAGGATGTCATTGCCACTGCCGCCACTGATGCGGTCATTGCCGCCACCACCCCAGATGGAGTCATTACCACTCCCTCCACGGATGCAATCGTCACCAGCACCACCAATGATCGTATCATTGTCACTGCCACCGATCAGTGTATCGTCACCCGATCCACCACGTAGTGTATCGTTACCGTTACCACCATTCAGGGTTATATTATTTTTAGGACCGCAGAGCTGCTGACCGCTCATGGTGATGTTGTCATTACCATTGCCACCCCGGATTTCGAGATTTTGTGCCTCTTGCGCGCTAAAATTATAGGTTTTTCCATTAACGCATACATCGACCGATCCATCGTAGTTGGTATGGACGTTAATGTTGTCATTACCATTTCCAGCATCAAGAACTGTTTTTCCGCAGCCCCTGGTTACCGATGTGTCGTCCATTGGATTTGGACATCCACACTGGTTTGTTGCATTTACTCCTGTCATATCACTTACTCCATGTAATAAGAATCTTAAGATTGAGTCATTCTAAAGCTAAGTTAGAATTACCCACTGCTTATTCAACATGAGAGAAGTCTTGACGACTAGTTATGAATTACCCTAGCTAGGGTTATTATGTATTTGCAACTTTGTGTAGCTGGTCATACATATGGAGAGCAATCCTTCGGTGTGAAAACTCTGTTCTCCACAGAAGAAACTTGTCATGGTTTGTCACCCTTCAGGGCTATCCCGGTTGACAGAGCCGTTTTGCTCATCGATTAGCATTTTATCCAGTAGGGTCATCCCTCCCGCCGTAATTCCCACCAGGTATTCATGCTGCCGATATGCGACGACTACAACCCGTTCACGTGAGCCAACCGGGAGGGTTAATAAGAGGTTTATGCGATTTGAACCACTTTGCTTTACATGAAACCCCTTAAGAGCTTTAAGAAACAGCCAGGCGAGAGCGACCACTAATATCAGCGCCATGAGTGTAAACAGGAGTTCTTGCGCGTAATTTTCCATCGTTTAAAGAGCTGCCTCATCAGGATAGCGGGTTAAATCTTCTCCCGGTGCTTTGATTTGCTTTGATTTCTTACCATCATCTTCCAGTTCATTATCGATCCTCTTTCTCACCTGGGTTGCCCATAAGATGACCTCGGCCATGACATCAAACAATTCGCTTGGTATGACATCACCTTCTTTGGTATCGGAATAGAGTGTTCTAGCAAGATCAATATTTCTTAGAATTGGGACATGAGCGCTCTGAGCTGATTCACGCATTGCCCTGGCTACAAGATCCTCACCTTTAGCAGATACGGTTGGAACAGGTGTTTTTTCCCGATCATAGTCAAGTGCAATCGCAAGATGAGTAGGATTTACTACAATCACGTTAGCGGATCCTGCTGCTTCGGCGGCACTCTGTTGTGACCACTCCTGATGTGCTTGTCGCCTCTGTTGTTTTATCATCGGATCACCTTCATTCTCTTTATGCTCCTGCTTGATATCACGCATGCTCATTCGGAGCTTTTTGATATAGGAAAACCGTTGGTAACCGGCGTCCAGTATAGCGATGAACAGAAATATCCCTATTGACCAGAGTAACAGGCTTAGAAGCATGCCCCAGAAAGTCGTCCCAATAAGGTTTGTCATGGTTTGAGGTAATTTGACTAGGTCTGGTATCCAGGCTTTGAGTACTAACCACCCGATAAGAAATAGAAGCGCTGTTTTGGCAATGGATTTGATGACCTCAACGAGGTTGTCCATACTAAACATCCTTTTAATACCTGATGCCGGATTAAGGTGCTCCATTTTGGGCTTTACCTTCTCTAAGGTCATGACCGGTCCAGCCTGTAAGAACTCGACTAGAGTCCCTAGAATAGCAGCAGGGATGATCAACAGTGCTGTAAGTTCAATCAGTGTATCGTAAGATTCTCTGCCTATCGCAGTCAGTAGATAGGCAAAATCCACGTTTCTTCCGGCTTGGCTTAGAGTTATGGAGAGCAGAGCTGCAAAACGATCTATAATGTAGTATAGAGACACACCAAGCAAGACAATCCAAAGGATCATCACACCGGTACTTGAGACATCCTTGCTTTTGGCTACATCACCTTTTTTTCTGGCATCTTTTAGTTTTTTTGGCGTGGGCTTCTCTGTCTTGTCACCACTATCATTCTTATCAGCCATCAATGCATCCATTGCATAAAGTAAGTTGTTGACTGAAGCATACCCTGATAAGCGAAAGATGTGAATTCTAATCATTGGACATTATGCAATGGCTTATCAGACGAAGATTCTAAACAATGTTAAGTGATCCAAGCTTTCATTATTTTATGAACATCGTACAGCTACCGGATAGTGAACATATACTGAATTTTTATATTACATTATTCATTAATGACTGACTTAAAACTCCTCAGTAGTTGCTTTTAACTGTAACTGTTTAGTTACTTGATATCGGAAATCGAGTCGCAAATCCGTGATTAATTATTTTTGTTAGAAAATGATTGCAATCGTGTTTGAATTTCGTAATCATAGCCGTCGCATCAAGCTGATAGCTATTGATTGATTCGCAGTGAGAACCGATGTTCTGAGTCAGTGCACGTTTGCCAAGGATTGGCCATACTGTGTGACATGATTCTCAATATAAAAAAAACAGGTACGATATCTGTCACGTTGTAGTAATGTTTACTACTTAAGATCCCCAGATATGATTTGTCGTCACTGGTGGATAAGGTGAAAAGGAACAAAGGAATGATAATGAGACATGAAGTCTTAAAGCTTTTTGCCAAAATATCGGTGATATTTTCTGTTCAGATTGCGTACTGCTCACCCTATCAATTCAACTATGACCTCGTTGGAAACAGCGACAGAGTATTTCCACTACCGGCCGGTTACGTAAGACCCCAACTCTTGGAATCCTCTCCAATAAGGTCACAACTACTAGAATTGTACGGAAATCAGGAGCTGATAATACGAGACGAAACGAAGCGTATTAGTCAAGAATATAGCTACGGAGATTTACAAGATCCTGTAGGTTATGACGAAAACAATCGGTATAGAATATTCAAGACCGTACCGAATCATCAGTTTGTAGAAGATATATTCATTGTATCGCAAGAATATAATATCGACCCCTTACTTCTTCATGCGATAGCCGAAATTGAGTCTGCTTTCAACGCTGAAGCTGTCTCTAAGGCCGGTGCTAAGGGATTGATGCAGGTTATGCCAGATACTGCGCGTCGTTTCGGTATGCAGAATCCCAATCAAGAGCTATTTAATCCAATAAGCAATCTTCGGATTAGCTCAAACTATATCAGATCACTCCATAGTTTATTTGGTAACAATATACCGTTAATCCTCGCTGCCTATAATGCAGGTGAGAATGCTGTTATCAAATATGGCTACAAAATACCTCCATATAAAGAGACAGAAAACTACGTAAAAAAAGTTATGAAAAGATATCTTCAATTAAAAGATAAATCGTATCGTTTATAGATACAGAGGTATTGAACCAGTGGAGTATTGTCAAAATAGATAATTAATATCTAGGACAATCAGATAAAGGAACTATGAGTGTAGTACAGTGAGTATTCAAGCATTCTTACATAGCGAAAAAAAAACAGATCATGGCATTTTATCAAATGTCAGCGATCTGTTTCTGGCTGTAGGAATAGTTGCAATTATTGCACTGATGGTATTGCCATTACCGCTTCTGGTCTTGGATGCATTGGTTGCGCTTAATATAGTGATTGGGTTGATATTGGTGCTGATGGGAGTCTATATAACATCACCACTCCAGTTTTCTGTTTTTCCCTCAGTTCTTTTGATCAGCACTTTATATAGACTCGCACTATCTGTTGCAACAACCCGTATGATACTTTTACATGGGGATGCAGGGCACATCATCGACACATTTGGGAACATGGTAGCAGGCGGAAATATTGTTGTTGGTCTTGTTGTGTTTCTTATTATTACATTGGTGCAGTTCATTGTGATAGCCAAAGGAGCGGAAAGAGTAGCTGAAGTCGCAGCAAGGTTTACCCTTGATGCAATGCCAGGAAAACAGTTATCGATAGACTCCGACCTAAGATCTGGTTTAATTGATAAAGATGAAGCCAAACGAAAAAGGCGGGAGATCGAACTGGAAAGTAAGCTTCATGGCAGTATGGATGGAGCAATGAAGTTTGTAAAAGGTGATGCGATTGCAGGCATAGTTATCATCATAATAAATTTAATTGGTGGACTGGCTATTGGTGTACTCCAGCTTGATATGGATATGAGCGCAGCCATGGCGAAATATTCAATATTGACAGTTGGCGATGGGATGGTTGCGCAAATTCCTGCATTACTTGGCGCTATGTCTGCGGGATTGATTGTAACTCGTGCAACTGACGAAAAATCTGATCGTCATTTGGGTGATTCTATTCAGAAACAATTGACAGCAATTCCTCGTGTAACCCTGGTTGCAGGTGGTCTATGTATGTTGTTAGCACTGGTACCGGGTTTTCCGAGTGGTATCTTTGTAGGAATAGGTGCTCTTCTACTTCTGTCTGGTGCTTTACTCGTACCATTTTGGAAGTCGAAAATAGAAAAAGTAACAAAACCTACTTTCGAAGTAATTTTAAGTAATAAAGATTCCACTAGTAATCTAGAGAAAGTTGTTAATCCAATTACTGAAGTAAAACCAGCAGTACCACTACTATTACAACTACCCGTTGAGTTATCAGATACAGAAAAATCAAAAAATCTGATGATTGAAATAGAAAAAAAAGTTAACGAGTATCAGGTAGATATTGGAATACTTATACCAAAGATTAATCTCCATTGGTACGGAGATAAGAAAACTGGGTGGCAGTTACTTGCTTATGAGGTGCCTATAATTAGCGATAGTTTTGAAGGTGAAAATATATTGCTTGAGATGCCAATTAAAATACGAGAGGCATTACGTAGAAATATTACACTATTTCTTGGTCTACAAGAAACCAGCACCATGCTGACTCAACAGACTGCTGAAATTCCAGATATTATTAAGGAAGTATTACGAATCGTACCTATGCAATCACTTTCAACTATTCTCAGAAACTTAATCGAAGAAGAGATACCAATCCGCAACCTAAGAGGGATACTGGAAGCACTGATTGAGACCGGTCAGCATGAAAAAGATATCAATAATCTGACTGAATATTCTAGGATTGCATTACGCAGACAGATTACACACAGATATGCACCAAGTGGTGTATTACAAGCTGTCATATTGACTCCTGAATTAGAGGAAAAACTATTGCAGTCGGTGCGTGTTACTTCTGGTGTAGTTCAAATGTCATTGCAGCCACAGCAAGCAGAGAAAATTATTGCCAACATACTTGCCTCGATACAAAAACATAATCCTACTGCGATTGTTACTTCGGTACAGATAAGGCGTCATATTAGAAAAATGATCGAGAACGAAGCATTTGATGTTCCAGTTTTATCGCACAATGAACTCTTACCCACAATCAATATAAATATTGTAGAGAGAGTGAATGTACCTGATTTACTGCTGGAAGCAGTATAAGTGTTAGTAATAATGGAAGTGTTTAAGTGAAATTATTTAATAAATTTAGGAAATCATATTTAGCATTACTCTGTTTGTTGCTGATTAATGGGGTTTGTCAGGCTGCTGAAACACCAAACTTAGATCAAAATATTACAATCATAGCTAGAGAGCAGCCAATTGATTCTTTTTTGAAAGAACTTTTCGGTCAACTTTCAATTCCAGTTGTTGTTGATGAATCAGTTAAAGGTACTGTCAATGGTAGTTTTGAGAATGTTACAGCGAATGAGATATTTTCAGATATATCAAAATCGTTCGGTCTGATAAAATACTATGATGGAGCGATATTATATATTTATACATCTAATAACATAATCAGAAGGATAATTCCTGCATCAAGTTCAATATCAAAACGTATAGTCCGCGCAGCAAGTGATCTAAATCTAACGGATAGAAAGAATAGCATTAGAAAAGCGGTTGAGGGCGGGCTTGTCGTTACTGGCACAAAACGCTTTATTGAACAAGTAGATGAGTTAGTATTTGCAGCGGAAAATGGACTCAAGAATTATGAAGCACCTGTAGGCTTTAAAGTATTTTACCTCAAATACGCTTGGGCTCAGGATGTCAGTATGACCTTTGCAGGGAAACAGGTCGTAATTCCAGGTGTAGCAACAATACTCCGACAGTTAATTCAGGAATCACCTCAATTTATATATTCGCCTCCTCAGGATAACCTGATAAAACCCACAACTCCGGGATTAAAAGGGCAAGGTTTAAATAGCATTGGGAAATCAGATCGAGTCGGTTTGCCAGATCGAGTTGATATCCTTCAAGCAAATACTCAAAGCGGCAAATACTTACAGCAGGTATCGACAAATACTCAATTCGTAGAGAGCTCCTCAAAGGTTAGAATTCAGGCTGACCCAAGGCTCAATGCAATAATTATAAGAGATTCGCCAGACAGGATGTCTCGTTATAAGAGTCTTATTGACTCGCTTGATGTTGAGCCTCAAATGCTGGAGATAGAAGCGACAATAATTGATATTAATACAGGTAAGTTAAAAGAGCTTGGTATTAACTGGCGTTGGCAAAATAATGATGACGAAGTTCTTTTTGGTAGTGGCGATGAAAACTCAGATAGGCAGTTAAGTAGAAGAGGCACAATTACACCATTTGGGAAAGGCGGGTTTATCTCATTCGTTTTAGGTGATAATGCTAAATTTATAGGCCGTATAAATGCATTGGAATCACAAGGTGCCGCACATATTGTGTCAAGGCCTCACGTTATAACCCTATCTAATGTCGAGGCAATATTTGATACAAGCTCCACTTTCTACGTTAGGGTAGCAGGCAGGGAAGAGGTGGATCTTTACAATGTATCAATAGGTACATCATTAAGGGTTACCCCTCATGTTTTTAAAGACAACGGAAAAGCAAAAATAAAACTATTGGTAACCATTGAAGATGGTCAGCAAACTGAACAGGAAGTTGATGATATTCCCGTTGTCAGCAGATCCGCTATCAATACCCAAGCTTTAATTAATGCCGGCGAAAGTGTTTTGATCGGTGGGCTTGTGCGCGAAGTTAAAAAGGATTCAGAAGATAAAATACCACTACTAGGTGATATTCCAATTATGGGTAATCTATTTAAAACGACAAATAAACAAACGACTCGAATGGAAAGATTATTCTTGATATCACCAAAATTAGCTGTTCAGAAAGTAAAAAATAATGAGAAATTGTCAAAGTTAATCAGTGACGATATAAATTCTGTAGCTAGGAAAGCTACTAAAAATGATAAAACATCGATAGGTACGAAACCAACAGAATCCAAAGAATCATGGCAAATGGTTTTAGACTTATAAACCTGTTATGAACAATTAGATAAGTAGCTATAAGAATGCAATCGATCACTGCAATCGAGATGTTTGTGCTTACCGGTGAACAAGCTGGTGCTCGGCGTATTCTTGATGATAATTCAACATTTACAATTTCTGGCCATATGGACACTGATGTTGTTTTTAGAGACCCAACAATAAATGACGAGAAATTAAATCTAATTACGAAAGATAATAAAGTCTTTGTACAAGTGTTGTCTGGTAACATACAAATACAGGGAAACAGCGTAAAAAATGGTGATGTTCTTAAAATACCAGAGTATACAAAGATTAAGATAGGAGAAACTACGTTTTCATATGGTAGGAGAATTGGTGCTAGTTGGCGAGATATCTTAGATAAAGTTGCTTCACTGGAATTGAGATCTAATTCCACCAATCGTCTATTTTTTAAAAATAAGACATTCTACAATATTTTATTAATTACATTAATCTTGTTGGTATTCACTGCTTCATATTCAGCCTACATGAATTCGAAGAATGTTGAAGTAAAACAAATTAGTGATTTAATGGTTTTAACTAACTTATTAACTATAAATGGGTTCAACTCACTATCAATTTCACAATCTGAGTCTGGACAGTTATCAGTTAGTGGATTTCTAATGACAAATAAAGAAAGATCAGAAGTAGAAAAGATTGTAGACGATCAAAATATTCCTGTATTTTTCGACTTGTCAATTGGTGACAATTTGGCAACAGAAGTCAGGGAGCTCTACCGGGTTAACGGAGTGGAAGCTGATGTCAAAGTAATGAGATTAGGGAAAGTAATTGTTACAACAAAGAATAATAACATAAAACAATTAGAACGATTGAAAGCAATTGCTATTAACGAGATACCGAGTTTACAGGAGTTGGATACTGAGTATCTATCAGTTGACAAGAAACCAAATGTTCTAGGTTCTGATATCAGTTTTAATAAAAATGATAAAAGAATCGTAATGGTTGTGAATGGCTCTCCGCCATATATCATGACTCATGATAAATCAAAATACTATATCGGGGCATTACTTCCGTCTGGTCATAAGATTATATCGATTTATGACAGTAGTGTTATGTTAGAAAAAGAAGGTAAATCAACAACTCTTCAGTTCTAGTGATTGAAGTAGATATTCGTAATAATCATTTTATTCATACAGGAGAAGATTATGACAATAAATAATAGTTTATATTCAGCAATGGCAAATACGCCAAACAGCGATAATTCTGATGGAAGTTGGTTTGAAGCAATGGCTGAAGCCTGGGGTGAAGCGTTAGACAGACAGGCTACACGAATTGAAACAATGTCTACTGAAATTGGTGATCAGGGAAATGAGACGCCTTCTGCAATTACACAGTTGACTGCTGAATCTCTTAAAATGACATTTTTATCTAATAGTTCTCATACAGCATTAAGCAGTTTAGGAAGCTCTCTGGAGACCATGGCCAGAAAACAGTAATCAGAGGTGGGCTATGGATGACAATATAATAACTGCTATAGAAGCAATAAATTCTTCGACTCTAAGCAGAGGAGATACTAGTCTTGAGATTGGTTATGGTGCTTCACTAACTGACATATCTAATTTTGAGAATAGTTTAAGTAATACACAAAATAAAACAATGGACGTGCCACGGAGTGAGGGGCCGTCCAATACGGAAAAAGCTATATCTAAACCATTGGACTATATCAATCAAGAAGCAGAAAAAATTGTTAACTATGCAAAGTCTGCTGTTGAGAGCGGTAATGAACTGACACCAAGTGAGATTGTTATGCTGACAGCTAGAAGTCACGAATTTATGTTTCACTGTCAGTTGACATCAAATATAGCTAATAGAACATCAGACGGATTACAACAACTTTTCAGACAACAAAGTTAGAAATGAGAATAATAACTTTAGTGGCATTTGTTCTCTTATTTTTATCAGGATGCAATGACGAAGCGCTCTATTCTGGTCTTGATGAAGTAGAAGCAAACGAAATCATTGCACTACTGTCAAATGCAGGAATAATATCTTATAAAACAAGAAATAGTGATGAAAGATATACAGTGGCAACAAACAGAAATGATTTTGCTAACGCAATTGATCTTTTAAAAACTAATGGTTATCCAAAAAATAGGTTTGAAACACTAGGAGAGGTATTTAAGAAGGAAGGATTTGTATCATCACCATTGGAAGAGCGTGCAAGATTGAACTATGCGCAATCTCAAGAGTTATCAAGAACAATAGAGAGCATAGATGGTGTCATTCTCGCGCGTGTCCATTTAGCGATCCCAAAAGAGAATAAATTGGAATCAGAGGCCAAGCCTTCTTCTGCTTCAGTATTCATCAAGTACCGACGTGGTATAGATTTAAGTGATAGAGAGTCTCAAATTAAGGCGTTACTCGTTAATAGTATCTCTGGATTACCATATGAAAATGTTACTGTAGCAATGTTTTCTTCCAATCCTATACCTGTAAATAGAAAAACCAAAGAAGCAGAAAAGAGTGGCTTCTCATTTATTTCTGAATCAGAAAAAGACAACCTACTTCTTGGTATGCTATTTATTACAGGTCTCCTTATTGCTGTAACAGTCTATTTAGGATTGAGAAATAAAAAGCAGAGTAACCAGCTACAAATAACCAATAGTAATACTTGAGACCTTATCTTATGAGAAGTATTGATAACATAAGAGAATATAGGAAAACAATTTATAGCATTGCTGAATTTTTGATAAGCAATGAAAATGCCGTCAGTGAATTCAGTACTGTACTTGAATGGTCTGACCTTGAATATATTCCTACCTGGTTACTCTGGGATAAAAATGATATTAACAACCTTATTCTGACAGCAGGAACGATATTTTTATTGCCTTCAATAAGGATATGGATCGATGGAAAAAAAATACAGGAAGTACGTGAACTAATAGGAAAAGAACTATTCGATCTTATAATGGAAACAACGAAAATAGATAACAATCAAATTAAAACGCTGGATCTCGATCATATAGAGGAGAGCTTATTATCGGCTGGATCTGCAGTTATTGTATCAAGTAGTAACATGAGGATAAGGCCATGGATCACTAATGTAATACCAAAACCAAAAGGTAAATTGGATTTTGAACTAGCAAATGAAATTATGAAACATACGATATTTGTAATAAATCAAAATCAATTTAAAAAATCAATGGTTTAGTATGAGTTTTATTGTAATTTTTAATAGCGCATATATCACTTGTTGCAGTGATAATCTAATCTTATCACCAAATGATATCGTGAAACTTTCCAGCAGTGAAAACGTATTGGACTATATAAGGTCTTTAAAAAATAACGAAGAAAACAAACTTAAGCAATCAATAAAAGAAGGCTATGAGGCTGGTTACAAGGAAGGGTTTAAAAAAGCAGAGAAAGATCTCAATACTCAGTTTAAATCATATCTTGAAGATTTAACAGAAAGTATTATTTCAAGCCGTATAGAAACAGATCAGGAGATTGTAGCACTCGCTTGTAATGTAATAAAAAAAATAGCAGAAAACATCAAGCCAAGTGAAATGGTACAGAGTCTTGCTATAACTGCCATCAATAATTTACAAAATAAAAGAGAGCTACAAATTAAAGTTAATCCGGAATATGTAGAGGACCTTCAAAAAAAAATACATTCAATAAATCAAACTGGTAATGATGATTATTCTGGGTTAGATATTAGATCTGATCAATCGTTAGGTAAGTTTGACATTATAATCAAATCTCAAACAGGAGAAACAATCGCGAGTTTTGATGATCAACTTAAATTAATTAAGGAAAACATGATTGAAGAACTTGTCGGCTAAGGATTCCCAACTGTACTAAAACGGAACTAATGATTAAAAATCAATTAAAAAGTCGTCGTTTGACAAATGTTCTCGAAGACATTGATTCCTTGCAAAGGAAAGGACGTGTTGTTGAAGCTTATGGAACTTCAATTAAAGTCTCTGGTATTAACGCAAGAATAGGTCAGCAATGTCTTATATCTGACAAAAGCAATTCACACCAAATATATGCAGATGTTGTCGGCATATCCGGAGATAATGCGATTTTACTTCCGCTGGGAAGTATTCATGGAATCGCTCAAAATTCAGAAGTAGAAGTAATAAATGAAAAATCAACAATAGAATATTCCCCAGAACTGATTGGCAGAATCCTTGATGGGATGGGAAGACCGATAGATAGTAAGAAATTACCTCTTGCATCAAGAGATATACCTATATATCGAGATGCCCCTTCACCACTCACCAGAAAACCGATCAATAAACCAGTGACCACTGGCGTAAGGTCAATAGATTCCACATTAACACTTGGGATTGGGCAACGCACAGGGATATTTGCACCTGCAGGAGGAGGTAAATCAACACTACTTTCAATGATTGCCAGGCAATCTGTCACGGATGTGATTGTTATTGCGTTGATTGGTGAGAGAGGAAGAGAGGTAAGAGAATTTCTTGAACACACCTTGACGGAAGAGGGTTTATCCAGATCAGTTCTGATTATCTCTACATCAGATCGTCCAGCCATGGAAAGATTAAGAGCTGCTTATACTGCTACTGCTATTGCAGAAGGTTTTAGGTCTGAAGGTAAAAACGTACTTCTGCTGATGGATTCAGTTACAAGATTTGCAAGGGCACTCAGAGAAATTGGCTTATCAGTAGGCGAAGCTCCGGTAAGAAGAGGATTTCCGTCATCTGTTTTTGCGGAGCTACCCAAAATATTCGAAAGGTCTGGCAACGATGACAAGGGAACTATGACAGCTTTTTATACAGTTCTGGTAGAGGATGAAGAGACCAATGATCCAATCGCAGAAGAGGTAAGGTCGCTTCTTGATGGGCACATTGTGCTAACCAGGAAGTTAGCTCAGGAAAATCACTACCCTGCAATAGATATACTTAATAGTACCAGTCGTCTGATTAATCATATTACAGAACCAGACCACAGAGCGAGTATTTCAAAATTAAGAACTCTTATATCAAAGTATAATGAGATAGAATTTCTGGTACAGGTAGGTGAATACGAAAAAGGCAGCGATCAAATTGCAGATGAATCCATATCTAAGATTGAAGATATCAAAAACTTCTTGAAACAAGACATAGATGATTATTATCCAATTGATGATGTGATAAATCAGCTTAAAAGAATAACAGATGAGTAATATATTGCTATGGACAGATCACAAATCAAAAAGTTAAACAAATTAAATGATTTAAGACTGAAACGACAAGAGAGAAAGATCAAACAAGCTAAATTATCATATATTGAAGCCTGTAAAAAAGTAGAAAACAGAAATATACAAATTAATGATATCAAGGAAAAAAAACAGGATCTTACGAAATATTTAAAGATAGAAAGTAATTCTAAATCGCCGATAAAACGAGAATATGTACAAATCCGAAGATTTTGGCTCAATTACGATTTGGAAATGCATGAATACTATTTAGAACAGGAGTTAGATGAGAGAAGTACCAATCATAATAATTATCAGTCTGATAAAAAGATCTGGCATAAACAAAAACTCAAATCACAAAAGCTATCTGAATTATATGTAAAATCCTGTAAGCAACACAATTCAATTATTGTAAATAGAGAAGATGAGGTTAGTCGGGAACACATGGTCAAATAGGTAATTTATAGATGAATACTATTAATCAAAGTCTACCAAGTAGAATTTCTCGAGTTACTGATAATAATACGAAATCTTCTAAGAATTCAGGTGAATTTTCTTACAGAATAGATAAGCTTAAAGACTCATTGTCTAATGATATTCCTTCAAAAGAAGATAGCGATCATATGTTTCTGACAGATATATCATCGTGTGAATATGATATGGATAAGCTAGATAATAAAGGAGAGACTGACACCATACCTACTGCATTTTCTCAGCAAAACGAAACTAAAACGTATAACAATAATAGTGTTTCGCAGACTACTCATACCAGTTTAACTACGGCTTCTGTTAATTCTATTCAAGAGTTGTCTTCACATGTAGACAAACATCTATTAAATAGTACCAGTAATAAAGCAGGCCTTGATACCTGGCGGATCAACTATTCCGATAACTACGGTGTGAAAATTGATTTCAATATAAAGAGAATCAATAAAACTCATTTTTCTCTATCTTGCAACATAGACTTGAACAATATAAAGAGTCATATTCTGGAACTTAATGATCGACTTTCAAGAAAAGGGTGGTCCATACATACTGATACTACAAATAATTATCATAAGATAACTAAAATTACTAATTAATATTAAGTGTAAAATAATAAATGTCGATCGATTTTAAAAGTTCTGGCGCAATTCACAGTATTCAAAAGCTGAACGATAACCATCAGCATAATACTGAGTTTACAAACATTTCTAGTGTTAAGAATCAGCTGCGTTTCAATAATATAAATAAGATCGATGGTAACAATCAATCCATTCAAACATTAACAAAAACCAATAATGTTAATTATTCTTTTTCAAAATGCGTTACTAATTTAAACTTAACAAAAATGCATATTGACAAACTCCATTTGGAATCGAGCAACAAAGTAAACAAAAATAAGCAAAAATTATACTTACATTCGCAGCAAACAGATCATTACTACGAAGAGACTGACAATAATTATCAAAATAATGATGTATTTAAAGAACCTCTACTAACGCAAGTCGACTTTTATCATATTGACTTGATTAATCAACTCCACTCGAACATAGAAAGCAGTAATTCGAATTATACTGATTATGTAATATTGATATTGTATCAAATGATAAATGATACGCAGTTAATCAATAAACAACTTATAACAGGTATACCAATAGTTAATGGAGTTCCTGAGAGGTCAATTACTGAGATCACTATAATTTCAGATTCGGGGAAACTCTTTAAGCATAACAAAACTATCTGTCTTCACAGAGGTAGAATTACATATACAAATGATTGGATTGCACTTGAAGAAGTGGAAAGAGTTAATCTAGACAACACACTATTTAAGTTTACTGTAAATTATGACAATCTCATATTACATGGCATTGCACTCAATAAACAGAGTGATCATAGTCTCAAGTTATCCGATTGCACTCTGTATATTGCAGATTTTTCAAAAATATGGATCTGATCATGAATGACCACAATAGAAGTTGTAAATTAGATAGTGAGTTAGTAGACATATTTAACATACTGGATCCAGTATTGCTTATTGACAAAAGAACACAACAAGTACGATGGATATCTATAAAATTTAGAGATATAGAAAATAGGATAGAAATAGGTGACAATTTAGAATCTGTAAGTAATTTACTATCTAGCGATTCTATAAATCAAAGAAAACTTTATTCAAGTCTTATAAATTATGATTCAAGAATTAATCATATATTCAAAACAAATAGTCAAGAATATGATATTGAAATCCATCACATTAGCAAATTAAAACTTGTGGTGCGTCTAAAAAGTCTTGAAGTAAGAATGTTAGCTAATTCAAGACACCTGGAAGATCGGGAAAAACTTCTTTTCACATCCCGAAGTATTACTGTCAGTGAGATGGCTTCAACATTGGCTCATGAATTGAATCAACCGATAGGCGCACTTAGTAACTTAATATTTGGAATCAAATCGAGATTGGAAAACGGCGTATATAACAACGACGTTTCAGTTGCACTTGATAATTCATTAGAACAGATAAAGTTTACAGCAGACATTATTTCAAGAATACGTGACTTTACTCATTCAAGAAAACCTACTTTATCCACAATCAAAATTACTACTTTGGTCAATAAATGTGTTTCGTTAATGGATTGGGAGATAAAGAACGCACATATTGAATTTAGCTATCTGGACGATACGGAGAACATCTCGGTCTTTGGTGATGAAGTGATGTTACAGCAAGTTATTGTTAATTTAATCAGAAATGGCATAGATGCCGGTAAAGAAAGTCCAAATACAAAAACAAAAGTTAATATAACTACCTCTTTAAAAAACAATTACATTGAAATTTTAATTAAAGATAATGGTAAAGGAATATCTAAAAACGAAGCGGATAGTGTTTTCATTCCTTTCGCTTCCAATAAAACCTCAGGTATGGGAATCGGTCTTAATATTTGCAGATCCTTTATAGAGTTGCACAAAGGAAAACTTTGGTTATCACGAAACCCTGATGCAGGGTGTACTTCACACATCATGTTACCGATGACGTCATAGAGAATTCACATGGAAGAATCCCTTATCTATATTATTGATGATAATAAAGAATTCAGAGACTCTATCTCTTGGGTTTTGGAAGGAGAAGGGCATCGTGTAGTTTCACTAGAAGATCCAAGAATAGGTTTATTACAACTCGAACTGAATACCCAAGCAAAAAACTGTTGTTGCTTGCTGGACATACGTATGCCTAGTATGACAGGACTTGAATTCCACGAAAAACTACTGAAAAAAACCATCAACATTCCGATCATATATATGACCGGACATGGAGATATCCCCCAAGCAGTTGAAGCCATGTCGAAAGGAGCAGTCACTTTTCTTGAAAAACCAATAGATTATAGCTTATTGAATACAGCGATATCATGTGCATTTGCATCGTACAATACTCAAAATTTAAGCCACAATGATGCGGAAGTGGATAGTGAATATAACCAACGCTTGAAATCATTAACATCTAGAGAAAGTGAGATTTTAACAGAAATAGTATCTGGAAAAATGAACAAAGTAATTGCGTTGGATTTGGGAATCAGCGTTAAAACAGTTGAACTACATCGATCACGAGTCATGAACAAAATGCAGGCAAAGACAGCCGCCGACCTTGTTAAAATGGTCATAAGAGAAAAGTGTTAACCCAGTATAATGATATTAATGGACAATACGAATGATATGAACTCAGTGGATGATCTTTCCGACTCAGACGAATATTCTCCTGATGGATCATCTATTAAGCAAAATGATTATGCTATATTCTGGTATTGTGCAAACACTCGATACGGAATCGTAAATATTGGCTTATTTAAAGATTCGGCAATTAACGCCGCAAGTTTAAATTATAAGAATACTGTTTTAGAACAGATTAAAACTTTAGCAAGAGAAGAAACAAATATCAGGCTTCTGGAAGACTGGATGGAAGAGGGTTTGGATCTTAGGCCAGACAGTACTGTAGAACGATTTGAGTATAGCTTAAAACTATCCGATAGAAATAATGCAACAAATAGTGTTAACAACAGTCTAGTCTTTAACGTAACAAAAGAAACAATCAAAAAATTACCTATACCTAATTGGATTTTAGATAATAGACTCTATGTGGAATCAAGTTGTATTTCTTCATATATTACGCTATCAAGTAATACTATTGATAAAAAATATGTTGATCAATTCAAGAAAGATAATGTTCTTCTGGTACCGGAGTCTTTCTCGAATGAATGGCTAGTTTATGCAAAATCCTTGGAACTAGGCAGTAATAATATTATATTAAAAATAGATGATAACCTGCAATCATTCTATATCAACAGTGAGTTGAAACAGACGTACACAGTAGATCGAGGCGCTGATAATCAAAACAATAATTTTCTTCAAATAGTTATTGATCAAGAAATAGAGATTCCATTTCATCTGTTACTCGGCTGGACAGACAAAAGTAACTATATTCTGAAGAAGAGACTGAATAGTCATTCTGTAAAAATCATCAGTAATAGCGTTTGTATTGCTTTAGGCAGACTAATACCTATAGCTAGTGGACATGGCATATACATAGACAAAATATACTAAATTAAATGGATTTAACACAATTTTCACCCTCATCTGCACTTATTACTGTAGTAATAATTGCATTAGCGCCTTTTGTCGCCGTCATGATTACTTCTTTCACTAAGATAGTCGTCGTACTAAGCTTGTTACGCAATGCGCTTGGTCTCCAGCAGGTTCCGCCTAATCTGATTATCAATGGGATGGCACTTGTTTTATCGATTTATGTCATGTATCCGGTAAGTAAACAAATTTATAACGATATTTCTCAAATGGAAAATCCGCTAAAGGATACATCAACAATATTAGAGATAGTTAACAATTCAAAAGAACCTATGAGACAGTTTCTATCAAAACATGCAGATCTCGAAGAGCGTCAGTTTTTCTTTAACTCTATCAAGAGAATGGTTTCTAATGCACAAAATAGTGAAGAAGAAGTTCGTGTTGATGATTTTATCGTTCTAATTCCGGCATTCACAATCAGTGAGCTTACTGCAGCATTTCAAATCGGGTTTTTAATATTTTTACCTTTCATAGTAATCGATCTCGTTATTGCAAATGTTCTGATGGCTATGGGTATGATGATGTTATCTCCAACAGTAATATCATTACCATTTAAGCTACTTTTATTCGTGCTAGTAGATGGATGGGCAAAACTGGCACATGGACTAGTTTTATCTTATTTGTAATTCTGTGTACGACCAGGAAATCATAAAAATAACACAACAGGCCTTATGGTTTGTCATAGTCCTTGCTGGTCCTCCTGTTATCGTTGCAGCATTAGTAGGCATTTTTATCGCCTTTATTCAAGCTGCGACTCAATTACAGGAACAAACATTTCAGTATGCTGCCAAATTTTTTGCAATTATCTTGACAATCTTTGTAACTGCTTCATTAGCTGGAAGTACACTATTTCACTTTACTGATCGTATATTCTCTGAATTTGCTATTTTGGTGAAGTAACTCTATTCCATGGATGGATTCGATCTCCTACAGTACTTATCAGAAAATGCCTTGACAATAAGTTTGGCATCAACACGTATAGCCATTGTTTTCATAATTTTTCCTCTTTTTACATCAGAATTGATTCCGGCTTTGGTCAGAAATGCAATATTTTTATCCATGGCGATCATGATTGTTGTTATACAACCATCATTAGACCTTAAAGCAATTCACACTGCTGCCTGGCTTATTCTCTTCATTAAAGAGGCGATAGTGGGTCTGACTATAGGTGTATTGTTTGGTGTCTATCTGTGGGCATTTGAAACAGCCGGGCAAATAATCGACAACCAGATAGGAACTTCCATAGCTCAAGTTCAGGATCCGTTGACCGGGAGTCAAACTACCCTAATTGGGTCTTTTCTAGCACGGCTTGCCAACTATATATTTGTTACAGCTGGTGGGTTACTGTTACTTAATGGCGTTTTATTTGAAAGTTATTTGATATGGCCGATCGAAAGTGGTTTACCGAATCTCAAAACTACAGGAGTCTCTGTCCTCGGATCAGAATTCTACTACTATTTTAAATTAACCCTCTTAATAGCATCTCCAATGCTTGTAGTGATTTTATTGATCGACAGTATGATGGGTCTTGTAAATCGTTATGCTCAACAGTTTAATGTCTTTTTTCTATCTATGTCCCTAAAGATGCTGGCAGCCATTATAATGCTGTTCATAACAATAACTTCCCTTATCCAGCTATTGATTACAGAATTGCATAAACACGCAGAAGAGGCACCATCGATACTTCAAAAATTATATGGAGGATAGGGCCAATAACGGCGAGACACGCATTACTCTGATCACTGAAGGAATAACTGAAACCAGAAAATACCACGTTGAATGCATTTTCGTACTGTTATAGTCAGTTTAAAAGGTAAACTGTGATTGTATATTTACCAATCTACTCAAGCTGTCACCCTGAAGTGTATCCAAAAAGCTACTTAATACTTCATCAGTCGATTTGTCTGCTTCCCAGGCTTCAACAAAATTACCAATTGCATAACGGGATTTCCTTGATAATGAGCCATCGAGAGGGTCTTCAATATCAGCAGTTAGTTTAGTGCAGTAGAGTTTTTTAGCTTTTGGGTTTGATGAGATCAAGTCCAATAACTCAGACGCTGCATGATGAAAGCTCTGTATTGGTAATGGGCTCCTACCAGATGGTTGTGCATACCAGGTGAACACGTACTCTATTGGCCCCAAACTCCTTGTTTGCCCAAATAAGTTGCTGCCACGTGCACTCTCAGCTCCCCATGCACTCATTCTACCAGAAGGCAAACGCCCGGTAAGTAGCGCTTCTACAAGGGTCTCTGTTATCAATTGTTTGGCATCATGGTCACCATTTTTGCCAATAATGCACAATATTTTTAGGAAGGCGGGGTAGAGTTCATCCCCCAGGCTATCACAGACTTTCTCCATCAACGCTATTCGTTGATTCAGGTCTTCCAGTATTTTGCAGCCGCTTACTAACCGTTGAGCAGCACGACTCCAATCAGGCTTATCACTGAGAATAAACTGAGGCATCGTGTGCGTGGATTATTTAAAGAGTGTCTAAAGTGAACTGCCACTCAGACAAGATAAGATACTCTGGCTCATTTGATCGATTGAGGTACCAGCATCAAAACTATTGGATGCGGAAATTGGTAGTGAGGAATCAAACGAACTATCGGTAAACCAGTCGCTACAGTTTTTAGACGATGATCCACTGATGCTCTCACTGCTGCTCAGTTGAGCTGCAGATGCATTCGATAAATTGTTGATCTGGTTGATTGTGGACATCGATTTCTCTCCATGTATCTCTGTGCTAATACTAATAGCAACAGAAGATTTCTCAAATAGGTGATAACCCCTAGGCCCAGAACAATTCACAATCTAGAACAAAACTATAAAAGCTTAGTAACACACTGATAAATCGATAAATAATGCTAGATTATTTTGATTTCCAAGTAACTGCTGGCTCACCTAATGTGTAACAATCCCGTTTTTTCTGTTCGTACTCAAAAAACGCTTATAAGCAGCTGATTAGTCTAATCCAGTAAGGCATTCAACCTGGATATCTCAATCAGTTCGATTATACATAACTCTGAAAATACCAAAACTCAATTCTACAATGTTTATAACACGTTCATTGGCTTAAGATTCATGGAGTGACCCTCCAAGTATGTATCAAACCACATGAATCATACAATCTGAGAACTACATGCAAAATTGTTGCTCATCAAATCATTGTTCAGACGGCGCGGCAGCTGCAAATCCGGAATTTCGCAAGGCTTTATGGGTGGCGCTTTTTGTCAATCTGATCATGTTCACTATTGAGATTATCGGTGGCCTCTATGCTAATTCAGTATCACTCCTGGCTGATGCCGTAGATTTTGCAGGCGATGCTGCAAATTATGCACTCTCTTTGAGTGTTCTCTCATTAGGAATTCTATGGCGTGCACGAGCAGCCATGATCAAGGGCATTTCAATGGGGGCATACGGTTTACTTGTTGTTGGCAAAACGGTGTGGGCCAGTCTTTATGGTGCAGCACCTGAAGCCTACACGATGGGGCTGATTGGCCTGATTGCGCTTATTGCCAATCTGAGTGTCGCAATGATGCTTTATAGATTTCGTAACGGTGATGCCAACATGCGTTCAGTCTGGCTCTGCAGCCGGAATGATTCGATCGTTAATTTGATGATTATACTTGCCGCATTAGGTGTGCTGGGCACGGCAAGCCGCTGGCCTGATTTAGTTGTAGCGGCAGTGGTTTCAGTACTCGCAATAAGTTCAGCAATTTCGATTGTCGTTCAAGCTCGACGTGAAATTGCAACGGCAGAAAAAGGAGCCTTGACACTACCCGTTACAATTAAGATAGATCAGAGTAAGTGATTAAGGTAGATATTTTAGATCCATTACTACACCCACAAATGACCGTGTATACCAGTACAGGCACTTTTATAGTTGATGACTCCACGTGTACATCTTAAGTGGTTTTAGGTCGTGAATGTGGAATTGGACAAAGCCAGGGTTTCAAAAAATCAAATTCATGTTGATAACATCAGTAACATTGCCTGAATGCACAACAACTGATAGATATGCATTTTTCTCCATGGTTACCCGGATGGGCTCCGATAAGATTTGAGGTTCTCAGCATACGAAAACTGTCTCTAATAAGAAACAGAATAGAACGATAAAATAACAATATAAACAAGAAGATATGAGATTAACTTAATGTATTTAATAATATTATTACGATGGATATGATAGATAAGTTGAAAGTCGCTTTGAGCCTTAAAGGTAGTAAAATTGTTCTCTCATCCTACCTATCGCGAACTAACTGAACACTTGGTGGTTTCACAATGAAGCAAATATTGCTTTATGCAGACTCTCTGAGCTGGGGGATAATTCCTGGTACCAGAGGCCGGTTTAATTTCAATCAACGCTGGCCAGGTGTTTTAGAGCTGGAACTGCTTCGTCGAGGCAATCAGGTGCGGATCATCGAAGATTGCCTGAACGGGCGGAGAACGGTATTTGAAGATCCGTTCAAAGCAGGCCGAAATGGGTTGCTGGGTCTGGAGCAGAGAATTGAGATCAACTCTCCGCTATCTCTGGTTATGCTTTTTCTTGGTACCAACGATTTCCAGTCAATGCACAACCATACCGCCTGGCATGCCGCCCAGGGCATTAATAGTTTGATCATGGCGATTCGGAAGGCCCCAATAGAGTCTGGCATGCCACATCCCAGAATACTGGTTATAGCTCCGCCAACCATACAAGTACCAAAAGGTGAGATTGCCGCGAAATTTGAAGGCGCTGAACGAAAGGCGGTTGGATTAGCTGCCGCCATCGAGCGTGTAGCCAGTGAAAATGATTGTGCTTTTTTTGATGCGGGAATGATAACGAATACGAGTAGGGTTGATGGCGTTCACTTGGATTTGGAACAACACCAGAATTTGGGCCATGCCCTGGCTGATACAGTTCAGCGTTTAGTCGTGTGAGGCTACTGGCATCGAGATAGAGAGTGGCACACCTCTTTGTCAAAGATTTGAAATACTCAGGACAACGGATATCACCAAGGGATACGGTTGATTTCACATCAAAACCCTGTATTGTTTGAGGTCAGAACGGTTTACAAAAACAAATCTAGTTTACCCCCAGGCGTTGAAGACCGGTTAGATCGACACCTGTCATTAGCAAAGGGGTGTGTTAATAAGTTGTTTCTTATTAATTAACACTCAATACCAATGCCCAGAAGTGTCTGAGGCTGGGCTACTCTCAATCTCTGTATCAAATTTGTTGATAGAAGAATGTTTCACTATTTTGGTTACGGCTCAAATATGAATCTGATCTCACTGCGTGCCAAAGGTGTGGAGCCCACTTCATCACAATCTGCAGTTCTACCGGGCTGGCGTTTGCGTTTTAATGTGCAGCACTTCTTCCGCCATGAAGGAGGCGTTGGGAATATCCAACCAGCATCTGCACGAGAGCAGGTGGATGGAATCTTATATACTTGCCCCGATCAGTATTTGGAGCCCCTGGATGCAACCGAGGCCTGTGGTTTCGGATACCATCGCACGACAGTCGATGTGCTATCGAAGAATGAATCAGTTTCCGCTTATACTTATATAGGAATGCCAGATTTTATCGATGACAGCTGCCTGCCGAGTCGCCGTTACTTGAATATCCTGATCGAAGGAGCCCGACAGGCTGGATTGGATCGAAATTTCATTCAGTCGCTCAGCAAGCAAGCAGTTCACCAGGCCAAAGTGTATCCGCCATTCTCTCCACCAGCGGGTGACTTCCCACTATTCCATAGTGAGACTCTATCCCGCTATCCGCTCTATACCGGCTTGTATGGTGCGGTATTCGATATGTCCAGTGCACGACCGCTTCACGAGTATCTGAAAAGCTTCTTTGGTGGGCGCGACATGACACTGTTTCATCTTAAACGACTTGATAGCAGCAATGGCTGCGAAACCATAGAGGATATCCGGCAGGGACGCCTGAATATGTCTCAACGACGATACCTCAACGATTATCTCAATGAGTATGCTCGGGAGTATCGGTACGTGGGAAAAATAATCTATAACTGAGCTATTAATTGAGGATTAGTACCATGGATCAATTTCCACTAGCACTGCAACATGGCAAGATTGAAGAAGTCTTCCCCAATATCTTTTTCGTTAGCGGCGCCATGGAGACTGTTCTCCAGGGTATCGACTGGAAGTTCAGCCGTAACATGATCATCGTACGTGATGGCGATCGTCTGATCATCATCAACAGTGTACGCCTGAGTGATGATGGGTTGTCAGAGCTGGATCAGCTCGGCAAGGTCACTGACGTAATTCGTCTCGGCTCTCTGCATGGTCGTGACGATCCTTTCTACGTAGACCGATATGGGGCTGAGTACTGGGCAATGCCTGGTATGGAGCATGAGACCGGCCTGAAAGCGACGAACACACTTTCTAGCAACGCACCTTTGCCGATTGCCGATGCGTCCCTGTTCAGCTTTAAAACCACACAGATACCTGAGGGGATACTGCATATCGACCGCGCCGATGGCATTCTTATCGCTTGTGATGCCTTACAAAACTGGCAACATCCGGATCAGTATTTTTCTGAAAGTTCAACCGAGCTGATGCAGAGTATGGGTTTTTTTACGCCGGCCAACCTGGGACCTGTGTGGGTGCAGCGGGCCGCACCCGGGGGTGAAGATTTTGCCCGTCTCAAGGCGCTCTCTTTCAAACATGCATTGTGTGGTCATGGGGATCCATTGCGTGATACGGCATTCGAGGATTACTGTGAAACATTCAAGCGGATGTTTGACGTCTGATCCAGCGTGTTATTGTGAACCTTCAGTTATCCGCGTATGACATCGGCCCGGTTCTCTACCGTTCCGGCGATCGTGTGGTCTTTCAAGCAAACAAGAGAACTGATGGCAGTAAAGTAGCGATCGAGACCCTCGATGTGGAATATCCAGAACGCCAGCAGGTCGCTCTGTTACGCCGAGAGGGTATCATCACCCAACGTCTTACAGACGTTAATGGTGTGCGCAGGATACACGAAATACTGCTTCACGGCTGTGGTAATCTGGCACTGGTGGGAGATCTGTATGATTGTACTCTCGATACCCACCTTTCCAAGGCGGGTGGTACAGGATTACCCATATCAGAGGTACTCGAAGTCGCATTTCAGCTGGTATCCATACTAAAGGATATTCACAGCCAGGATATTGTGCATAAAGCACTGACCCCGAGACATGTGTTGTTTGACTCGCATGAAAAAGCCATCGCATTGAGTGGCTTCGGCATCGCCTCGGAGCTGGACCAGGAGAGACAAACCATCCAGATGTCGCGACAGATCGAAGGGCCATTACCCTATATCTCTCCGGAACAGACCGGACGAATGAATCGAGGCCTGGACTATCGGTCCGACTACTATTCACTTGGTGTCGTACTGTTCGAGTTACTGACGGGAAGGCGCCCACTGCAGGCGAATAATCCCTTGGAATGGGTGCATGGTCATATCAGTTGTCAACCGCCAGCGCCCCATGAGGTAGAACCTGAAATTCCAGAAACACTCTCAAAGGTCGTCCTTAAACTATTGGAGAAAAGTCCTGAAGCACGCTATCAAAGCGCTGATGGCTTGATGCATGATTTGACTGCATGTGCTGACCCGATTGCCGGCGGGCGGGAGATAGTACCATTTAACCTCGGCACAGCCGACATTGCTCAGAAGTTCCTGCTGCCGCAAAAGCTCTATGGGCGGGAGCGAGAGCTTCAGACGTTATTATCACTTTTTGAATCAGCAGCATCTGGAGCTAACGAGTTTTGTCTCATCAGTGGTTATTCGGGGGTAGGCAAATCGGCCCTGGTGAATGAGATTGATCAACCTCTGGTACGTGAACGTGGCTTTTTGGTTCAGGGTAAATTCGAACAATTCCAGCATGGCAAAGCCTACATGGCCCTTACTACAGCATTTCGTAGTCTGGTGCATCAAATTCTTGCTGAAACGGAAGATCAACTGGTGGAATGGCGCCACCGTCTACTGGAGGCACTGGCACCGAATGCCGCTTTGGTTATTGAGTTGGTCCCAGAGTTGGGATTGATCATCGGTGATCAACCTGCTGTTATAGATTTACCTACGGCAGAGGCGAGAAATCGCCTGTATATCGTATTGACCAACTTTTTGAGAGTATTTGCAGGAGAAGGGCACCCAGTGGTGCTGTTTCTCGATGACTTACAATGGAGTGACCCTCCAACACTGGAACTGTTGAGACGGTTTGTTACTTCACGCGAGCTGAACAATCTGCTTTTAATTGGAGCCTATCGCAGTAACGAAGTAAGAACCGGGCATCCACTGCGCTTGTTGCTAGATGACCTTAAGACAAGAAAAAATATTCACCAGCTCGCTTTAGGTCCATTGGACAGGGAATCTGTGGCCAACTTGGTGGCAGATGTGCTCTATCGTATACAGCATGAGACCCGATCTCTGAGCGACATGCTCTTTGACAAAGCACGAGGCAATCCATTCTTTACCAATGAGCTGCTGCGGCAGCTTCACAAAGATAGGGTTATTACAAGAGATCGTGACAATGGCTATTGGAGCTGGGATCTGGATGCAGCCCGCTGGGCGGGAGTAAGCAATGATGTTGTCGAATTCATGGTAGACAACCTGAGGCAGTTGCAACATGAGACCCAAAAGACGCTGCAACTGGCCGCCTGTATTGGGAGCAGTTTCGATCTGCAGACACTTGCAACAATTTATGAACATACTCCTGCCGAAACCGCTGAAACGCTGTTGCCAGCAATCAAACAGCACATTGTGCAACCGATGCAGAGTGACTACAGGCTGACAGGCGATAGCTTGACTCTCAATGAGGCTGAAGATCAAGTAATCAATCCTACCTATCGTTTTCTGCATGACCGTATCCAGCAGGCCGCTTATGCATTAATCGACACTAAATGGCTTAAAGCAGTACATCTCTCTATCGGTCGTCTGATGCTAGAGCATCTGGGGGACTCTGTACCAGAAGAGCGGCTAATCGACATAGTCGGTCACCTCAATGTAAGCCGTAAGTTGATCGATTCAAGCAACGAGCGATTACAACTTGCTGAGTTCAATCTGCGATCCGGAATTCACGCCAGACAATCCTCATCCTATGAATCAGCTTTAAACCACCTGCGCATTGCCGCTGAGTTGCTACCGGATGATCCCTGGGTTGAGACTCCGGATATCATGAAGACATTGGCTGAAGAGACGCAACAGTCTGCCTACCTTACCGGCCACACAAAAGAAGCCGATTATTGGATTGAGATATTGCTGGAGCACGCTAAGACCAATCTGGAACGCGCCGACATCCTGGCAACCCGTACCCGCCAGTACGCAACACTCGGAAGAATGGATGAGTCGATTCAATCCGGCATTCAGGGTTTGGAAATGCTTGGCATGAAGCTAACAGAGCAGCCTTCTGAAGCGGATATCGCAGCGGAGCGTAGCCGGTTGGCCCAACATCTGGCCGGTAGAAACGTCCACGATCTGGTAAATGCACCAGCTCTGAAAGATCCTTCAACACTGATCTCGATGCGCTTGTTGATGGAGGTTTTTCCTGCAGCATTTCTCTCCGGTAGCGGCAACCTCTTTCCCTATCTGGTGCTGAAAGGGGTCAACCTCTCACTGCGTCATGGCAACTGCTCAGAGTCTGCTTTTGTCTATGCGGCCTACGGCATGCTGCTGTGTGGTGAACTTGACGAACCCGGGTTGGGCTATCAGTACGGTAAGCTCGGGCTCGCGATCAACGAAAAGTTTGATGATACAACTCTCAGGGCGCGGGTGATCTATGTTTATGCCATGTTCATACACCATTGGAACAACCATTGGAGCAGCCTGACCACCTGGTTCCGCAAAGGTATAGAAGCCGGCTATCAGTCAGGGGACCTGCTCTATCTAGCCTACAGCGCCCAGGACTGTGTGATCTGGGATCCATCACTGGACCTGGAAACGGCTGAGCAGATACATGCCGACAACTTACAGATCGTCCGTGAGTGTGCCTACCAGGATTCGTTGGATTCGGGCAGCCTGTTTCTGCAACTTCAACGTAATCTGCTCGGTCTTACCGAGAGCGGTTGCAGCCTGAGCGATGAAGACTTCGATGAGACAGAGTGCCTGAATGGCATGCACCAGCGTCAGTTCATGACGGGTATTGCCAACTACCATATCTATCATGCCGAGATCTGTCTGTTATATGGTGATTTTGACCAAGCATTACATCATGTCACTGAGCAGGACAAATTGATCAAGTCCGCCATGTCACTGCCTCAGCTGGTGCGCTTCTACATCATTGCCTTTCTTACCCTGACAACACACTATCCGCAGATGTCTATTCAGCAACAGGCTGATACGAGGAAAAGACTGCTAAGTGATCATGCCCGCATGAAACGCTGGGCTGATAATTGCGAAGTTAACTTTCGCCACCTTCAATACTTGATGGAGGCGGAGCTTGAGCGTCTCGATGGTGCCAGGGAGAGTGCACTGGAGCACTATGACAGAGCCATTGCATCAGCCAGAAAGAGTGGATTCCTTCACGATGAAGCGACTGCTGCAGAACGGGCTGCACGTCACCTGATAATACTCGGCAGGGGTCGCGCTGCCGAAGGTTATTTACGCAGTGCTCACCATCTCTACAACCGTTGGGGTGCGAAACGGAAAGTAAAACTGCTTGAGCAGGAGTTCTCTCTGTTCAATGAACTTGCAGAGGCCAACCGGGGATTGGGTATCGGGGGATTCGAACAGGATCTCGATTTGGCTTCAGTGATGAAAGCCTCCCGGGAGATCTCCGGAGAGATACTCCTGGACCGGTTACTGCAGACGACCATGAGCATACTGCTGGAAAATGCCGGTGGGCAGTGGGGTTGCCTGGTTGTTCGCCGGGAAGGGCGCTTGAATATCGAAGCTGCAAAACTGCCGAGCCAGGGCCTAGCCAGCAGAGATGTTCCAACACACTCTCAGGTGCCTGGACCTGAGAATACACGGATACCCTTACCTGTAACCCTAATCAGTCATGTTCTCTATAGTGGCGAGGCTGTGGTGTTGCATGATGCAAGCCAGGAGGGGCAGTTCTCACAGGATCCCTATGTATTGAGTCTGAAACCGGTTTCAGTCGTCTGTGTGCCACTGAGACGGGAGCGTTTCGAAGCAATCCTATACCTGGAAAACAACCTGGCAAGAGGTGTCTTTACCGAAGAACGGGTGGAGATCATTAAACTGCTCGCCGCACAGGCCTCGGTTGCCATTGAAAATGCGCGCCTCTATGAACAGGTACAGGAGTACTCCCATACTCTGGAAGAGAAGGTGGTCGAACGTACCGCAAAGCTTGAACAATTGAACCAGGAGCTTCAGGGGCTGGCGGACATGGATGGTCTGACCGGTGTTGCCAACCGACGAAGAGGGGACAGTTATCTGGAAGAGGTGTGGTCGCGCCTGCGTCGGGACAAGCAACCTCTCTCTGTCATCATGATGGATGTGGACCATTTCAAGGCCTTCAACGACACCTATGGGCATCAGGCAGGCGATGAGTGTCTGGTAGCCGTTGCTGAAGCGATCTATGCACAACTCATGCGTCCAACCGATATGGTGGCACGCTATGGCGGTGAGGAGTTCATCATCATCCTGCCGAATACTGATCGTGAAGGTGTGGCCCATGTGGCTGAACAGATTAGACGTGTTGTAGAGATGCTGGCAATCCACCACGAACACTCCTCAGTCAGTGCCGTGGTGACCACAAGTGCGGGTACGGCAACGATGATTCCTGGCGTAACCGGAAGTACAGATCAGCTCTTGCGAGAAGCGGATATCGCACTCTATCGTGCCAAGCGGATGGGGCGTAATCAAGTGCACTCTGCACCTGAGGTATCCACAAGCAAATAACTTGATTCCAGCTACGGTTTAATTCCTACACGATGCCATTACATAATCTGCAATCTAGCAAATCTGCTTGAGCACCTTAGTAAAAAGATAGAGCGTTGTTGCCTGTTCTGAGCGAGACAAGCATCCATCGATTCATCCTGAACAATCGAATCAACTGCCTGTTTGCAAAAATTCACCTTGCCCGGGAACATCTGCTGGTTTTCGCTCATCCAGTTCCAGAGTCTCCAAGGTATAGCGTCGTACCGAATGCACCAAATCGAGATCATCATCCAGAGAGTGACCATAGGAAGGAATCAGCTCTTCGAGGCGTAGTCTTGCTTCACCTTGTAGCAAATCAGGTAGACAATCCTCGATAACATCCATCATGGCTGAGACGCTGACAGAGGCTCCAGGGGAGGCGCCCAACAAAGCGGCGAGTGAGCGATCGGCCGTCTTGATTACCTCGGTGCCGAACTGCAACTTGCCACGACCTTTCTCATCCAGTTTGATGATCTGAACCCGCTGTCCGGCTGGGCGAAGATGCCACTCACCCGGCTTTACCGATGGCATAAAGGTGCGAAGCTGTTCGAGACGCTGATCACCGGAACTGATGGCCTCTTTGATTAGATAACGGGTCAACGCCCAATGCTCTTTTGCCACTTCCATCATCGGCTTCAGATTGTGAGAGCGTATCGAATTGATCAAATCAAAAAGACTGCTACTTTTCAAAAATCGTGTGGTGAAACCGGCAAAGGGCCCAAACAGCAGGGCAGGGCGACCATCGATCACCCGGGTATCGAGATGCGGTACCGACATAGGCGGTGCACCGACAGGTGGCAGGCCGTAAACCTTGGCATTGTGGGTCGCCGCGGCTTTGATGTTTTCACTGGCAAGCCAGATCCCTGAGACCGGGAAACCACCATAACCTCGTACCTCATCCACACCTGACTTTTGCATCAGAGACAGGGCACAACCACCCGCACCGACAAATACAAAGCGTGCCTCGATGGTTCGCTTGCCTGCCAGCGCGTGCTTGGTTGTCACATGCCAGCGATCTCCCACCTTCTTCAATCCCAAGACTTCGGTTGAAAGCCAATAGTCGACAGATTCCTCATGGGAAAGATGCTCACCCATCGAGCGGGTCAGCTCGCCAAAGTTGATGTCTGTTCCGTGTGCCACTCGTGTGGCCGCCATGGGTTGCGCCATATCACGCTCAGCCATCATCATAGGTAACCACTCCTTTAGAGTGGCCGGATCATCCGCATACTCCATCTCTTCGAACAGAGGATGAGTGACCAGTGCTTGCTGGCGCTGCTTGAGGTAGTTGACGCTCTCTTTTCCCTCTACCCAGCTCATATGGGGCACCGGATTGATAAAGGCTGAGGGTTTCGAAAGAGCACCCTTGCGAACCAATCCGCTCCAAAACTGCAGGGACTCCTCAAAGCGGGCGTTTATCCCCAAAGCTCTTTCAATGGCGATCTCACCATTACTTTGCTGAGGGGTGTAGTTGAGTTCGCAGTAACCCGCATGTCCGGTGCCTGCATTGTTCCAGGCATGGGTGCTTTCGGTGGCTAAGGTTGCCGCTTGCTCGACCACTGTGATATGACGAGAGGAATCGAGCTGTGTCACCAGCATAGCCAGCGTTTTGCTCATGATGCCACCACCAATCAAAAGCACATCGGTCTTATGCATCGTCATACGGCTGCCTCCGGTTTTATCAAACACTAAAATGGGTAGGGTACAGATGCTGCGGTGCAATATAGAGGAAAACTGTCGACATTTCACCTTAAATTTAACGATATTCAGTGTTGATATATGCAATACAAGGATTAATTGTCGACATTTTTCGTTAAATTCAACGATAGAGGCTGATTTTGCAGCGATCTTTACCCCGCCTGGAGGGTGGTTATTAACTGCTTGTTTGCATTGTGGATTTAACGGATGAGGAGCTTTTAGAGGTTAGCTGTGATGATGCAGTGCAGTTTGCCAGTATCACTCATGAATTGATGTTTAAACTATTGATTAATAGTTACTTATATGAAAAATCAGATCATACCAATCAGGTTGAAATGGTCATTTTTGCGATTTAAAGTAATCCAGTGCATTTTGATAACCCACTTTTTGGGCAACTTCGTCAGGCAGCTGCGCTAACCACGTACGATGAAAATCGAGGAAACGTGTCAAATGCTGCCAACCCGTATCGGGTTCGTCCCAGGGGTTGAGTTGCTCAACCGGCCAAACCGGATCTGAGCCGATCATGAACCGATCGGCGTGGGCGACTACCAGATCATGCCACTCTTTTTTCAACAGCCCCGACTCATCTGCAATACGCATCCCCACATGCCGCCAAGGATCACGAGCTGACAGTTCCACACTCAGGTTGGCGCAGTGTTCTAATGCACGCGCCACCTCAGCTGGTGGGACAACAGAACCCGCATGTGCCCACAAAAAGCGGGTTTTAGGATGCGCGCTACAGAAGCCAATCAGATAATTGGCCCTGGAGAACTCCGTGTGGACCAGCACGGGTACATCAAACTCAGCGGCAAGTTGAAACAGAGCGGCGATATTCGGGTGCTTCCAATCCGATACAAAGCCACCGATCATATGCAGTTCACCAATACCCCGGTAGCGTCCCGTTGCCAGTGCCTGCCGAACACGCCCGACCATTGACTTGTCCAGATACCAGTTCGACCAGTCGATCCGGCCTTTATAAACCCCATAAATGGGTATCACCAGGTCGGGCGCCAACTGATGCAGCTCCAGTGCCAGTTCCGGAGGGGTGCCGGTAACCACCGCCAGCGTGACCTGGTTATCACGCAGGATTTTAATGGCCTGTTCAGGTTCCGTGACCTCTTTCTGATTCCACTTCCAGTGCAGATGCGTATCGGCCAGTTTTGTCAGCCCTTCGCCACTGAAGCTTGCCGGCGAAAAGAGAGCGATGATTGAGAGCAGGGCGGCTATCACTGAGATTTCGATATGTCTGATCATATTGTTTCGACTGAAGTTAAGCGCCTGGAATCCGTTAGAGGCGACCTCTGCAATGCTCTCTAATAAGCTGAATTACTCGTCCAGATGTCACGGTGCATCTTCCAGGCATTCCCATCATACTTCCAAATCATAATCCCCTTGCCTTGGTCTAGTATGGACTCATCGGCATCGTACATGGTGTAACGACTGACTTCAGTGGCAGAGTCGCCATGTTGTTCCAGCTCCATGAGGTCAATCTTGATGCGTCTGATTCCCATGTCGACAGCTTCCTGCCAGTAGCCCTCAATCGCCTGACGCCCCTGAATGAAATCACTGCCGGCTGGTAGCAACATTGCGTTATCGGAATAGAAACCTGCGATCTCTGCCATGTTACCTTGACTGAAAAGCTCCTCGAAGCTTTCAAGAATCGTATCGAATTCCCGATGCAGGTCTGTTGTTTGACTGTTCATGTTGTGCTCCTGACGGAAGAGGGTCAAATATTTTCTACTCGGCTGGTGTAATTTAGTATGGTTGGACTTGAACGGGAGTTGAATGTTAGAACATCCATGATTATTGATCATTCATCCAAATAATCGAATTTCACATGATAAAGATACCAAGTATGTTCGAGAGCAGATGGAAAACGAGAGCGGCAATCATCATCGGGCATTATCGTCTCTACAGGTCTAGGATCGACTGGGTGGTTTAAATCAGTCATGACTGGCGCAGTGCGAATTGCCGAAGAAATGGGCCAATCATTACCTGATACAGCTTACAAAGAAGGAGTGAGCTGGGATAGTAATTTTCTATTCTACTCAGTACGTGAACCTTTTCCCAGCGCCTACACAGGTACAAATTTGACCTTTGGACGGATAGCACAAAACAAAAATGTGGAAATCGTCTCCAATATGCCGGTTGATGGCATCATATTCAGTGACGGAATGAAGCAGGATTACTTGGAATTCAATACCGGGAAGGTGGCAAGAAATAGTGTCGCAGATGTAGGAGGGCAATTGGTGCTATAAGAAACAACTTTTCGAATTGTAGTGCATTATCTGGCAGAGCATCCTACGTAAGGTAGATACTGAGTAGATTACCGATGCAATCGATCGATTAGAAGCTAGTAAGGATTTACAAGGTGTTGCTGAAACAAAGTGACCAGAAGATCAAGAGTTACTCAATAGCCATGGCGCTCATAAAGTAGAATTCACTTTCAAGAGTGTTGCTCGCTTCAAAATCAAACTTGCCTATACCGAGCATGGCAAGATAGCTCATCATGATAATCGAATGCTTATACCGTGTTCCTGAGCCAAAGTCGTATGCGTGGGTACCTGCTTTATCCTATTGTCATGCTTTACATATCCTTGCTTTTTAATAATCTATCTTCTAAAACTGAATTTAATACGCAAGCCGTCTCTGACGGCCAGTCAAACTTCTCACTAGCCAAGGAATGAGTCTAAAAAAGTCAATACAAGTAAAAAACAATAAATAAGGAGCACTCATGTCTAAAAAACTGGTTATTCTGGTGCACGGTATGGGTAATCATCCCAAAGGGAGCATGATCAAAGAATTTAAGAAAGCACTTTCTGACAGAGCTAAAGCGTTTGGAATAATTGAGCAGAGTTATTTTAGCAAGGCAGACCATAAAGAGTTTAACTACAGCGAATACTTCGACTTATTACGCAAACAGTTTGCAGATAATGCGGAAGCTCGAAAAAAAGGTTTCAAGTATCTAACCGGTAAAGGTTTTGAGGAGAAACTACTGCTCCAGCTTACCAATTTTGAATCAAAACTAAGTAAGGATGAGTTTTTCTATACACACTGGTTGGACGTGGTTTTATATTCAACAATGTATTTTGGGGAAAAAATACGGCTAGACTTTATCGATTTCTTTGATAAGCAGCGCAAAAAGTATGGCCACTCAAATATACATCTAATTAGCCACTCTTTAGGAACTGCTGTAGCACACGACTCTTTGGCCAAATACTACAGAACGGAGTCTGATCCATTTGACAATATTCCTGATCTTAAAACCGGCGATTTTAATATTGCTTCAATATGGACATTTGCCAATGTAACTCGAATGGTTAACCGCTTAAACAACTTAACCGAAATATTTAAATAAACAAGGCACTACTTGCAACTTTATTTAAAAAGATACATGGACGTCCGTCCAAAAGCATCAGATTATTTTACGGCCTAATTATATGATTTAACATAATATACATTATGCACATAAACTACTGTCTTATGATTTGTGCAAATATCGCCTTGATGTAGTATGCTTCCAGTGCAGTTAGCGTTTAGCCTTCCTCTGTGGTGAGCATCTAGCCTTCCTCTGCAGAAAGTGTTTAAACCCTTCCTGTGCAGTAGAAAGTGGTTAGCTTCCTTTAATCCTGTTAAACCGCTTTCTCCAAAGTCGGAGACATGTTTGGCTCGATCTAGACCACCGAGCCAACACCTAAAGCCGCTATCCAATGTAACTTCCTGTTATGTGGGGTAGCGGCTTTCTTAATCGGTCATGCAAAAATTATTGGTATTTCCCCGCCTAATTGTCAAGAAATATTTTCTGGGCAATGACCAGATGCGTATTTGGGTCTGGCAGTGAAGCCAGACCCAAATCCTTCTCAGGATTCATAATTATCATCCCCTTTACCTTCGAGCGCTTACGATCACCCTTAATGTCGTAGGTCCAGATATTCTGTCCTTCCTTCGTTTTCTTGTTGATCTTCAACCGCTGGAATTTACTTTGGACCTTCTTGTAGTCGGCTCCGACTGATTGCGCGAATACTCGGAATATCCTGGGACTGACGATCAGGAGGCCTTCCGGTACTGAATGGACCATGGCCTTTACGTTGTTGATCTCCAGCTTTCCGGACTTGATGCCATTTGTCAGCCAGGTAGAGAATGTCTCTGCAATATTCTCATCCGGCGCCGCTTCTGGCTCAGGTTCCTTTTCAAGCGCTGCCGGCGCCGGATGAGAATCCACCCTGGGATCAGGAGGCACATCATCATCGACCTCCTGATAGGATGCTGTCTCATCCGTTGCAGGGACTGCAGCAGTAACCGCTTGCTGGTTGTCGACTGATGCTGGTGATGCCTGCGCCAGATGTTGAGAGATGGGCTGGGTATTATCGACATGCTGAATGGTTGATGGCGGCGCTTCACTGTTGCCATCTTCCAGCGCTATGTGAACATCAATGTCTGTTGTTGGCCCTGACCCAGCACCCCATAACTTCGAGGCACGTATACCAATGCATGTTAGAGATTGTTCCCAATCACCGATGTTGATGGTGATTTTCCTTGAGGCCTTGCCATCACTGGAGGCATTCAGGTAATCGTATTGAATCAGTTCGTCCATGATACGAGGATTCGGCGGGATGCCAGTCTGTCCTTGTCCAATCAAACTGGATCTGAGTTCATCCAAACTGCGCTTGCTGACCAGCCAGATGGTATCGGATGACTGTGTGTGGAATGCCACGCCACCGGGTTCATTGCGCTTCCATTCCTCTTCAATCAATCGTCGTAGTTCTACGGCAATACGCTGATGCAGCGGTACTGCCGGCTGTTGGGCTATTGATACAGCATGCCCGCCCGTTAGGTTATTTGCGACAGAATATTGATCGGCTTTCTTGATAATCTCGCTGATCGCATTGGCGTCATCGATGCTGGATCCCGACAAGGCATCGGTCCACTGCTCCAATACTTGAAGGTCTGTGTTGAGCCAGATCTGTCCTTCAATCGGGATGATCCATTGGACCAGTAGTAATGGTAACTTTTCATGGATCCGATACTTGCGGTCACGTCGAAAAGTAATGCTGTACATTGTTCCCGCGGGTATAGGACCTCCCAAGGGTTGCCAATCTTCCAAGCGGCCATCAGAGTGGTGAATGCGTATAAGCTGGTCGGCAAGCGGCTTTCCGATATCGTGGAGCAAGGCTGCTGTAAACACAGCGTAGGTATAGATATCGGCCTTCATCGATTGTTGTTCGGGGATACCGCCCTGAGGTAAAAGATAACTTTGGCGGATCCGCAGTGCCGCTTCTGCGGTTTCCAGGGAGTGCTGGAGCAAGCCACCGGCATGTGCGTGGTGATGGGCTTCTGAGGCAGGTAATAATTGTAAGAGGTCTGCCAGACGATGAACCAGGTCTAAGTACAGCTTGTTGTAGTGGCCATCGGGAACACTTGTGAGCTGCCTTATCCTTCTCATCTGTGGTTGATAGCGTTTTAGAAGGGCGTCCGCAGTTTGTACCTGAAGCAGCCCCCTATTCTGCTTTTCCGGTCTCAAAACACCTTTTATTTTGCGCCAAACATTCATGATTGCCGTTCTCTTGGGTTGTTGCCTCAGCGACGACAAGGCCATTTGCTGGAGGCACTGCGACAGTGCTGGAGCTCCCTTTGCCTTTTCATCGCCGCGATCGCTCACTTTTGTGATCGCGGCGGCCCTTTCGGGTAAGTCCTGTTCCATTAACAACCCCTACCCTTCAAATCCTTTGATTGATCCTTTCCCTTTCGTAGTATGCGCTCTGGGGCAAATCTTTGCAGACGATAAATGTTTTTGTCATTGTGACATATCGTCATTACAGTTGACAAAATGATTACGCTTATGCTTTATTTTAACAATATTTAGGTCCTCCGCTCCGTACTGACCTGAACGTCCCAAGGGACGGGAGTTTGCATCCTGCATCGTCTGCCTGCCTGGCAGATTCTTATTTCATTCTCGTTTTTAATAGTGATTTGGTTCCGCTATGGGACCGAATTAATTTTGTTTGGAATATTGATGGATGCAATTGAGGTCTGAATATGGAACAGAATGCAAAGCAAGAGATTTTAGAGGAAGCTGGAGATTTAGATTCAGAATCTCTTGATATCGTGCCAGAGATCGCGGATGCCACAACAGCTGATGCAAACGATGATGCAAATCATGATTCTTCTTCTGTTAATGATGGCGCTGAAAAACAGAGTAAAAGAGTTTCGCCTGGCAGGCTTAAGACAAAAGGGTCTGTCGTAATCCACACCAGGTCCGCCCATGATCTATTTTATGGCCGGAGAGGCGATAAGGAATCTGGAATCAATCAGATCGTCGGCTTAACCCTATTTGCAACCAATGCCAATAATCTCGCCATGCTTTGTAAGCGTGACGATCCGTATGCTGAAGCCGTACTGATAAAGATTGAAAATTTATTTGATGACTTTGAAAAAGACTTAAAAACTAAAGTTAAGCATCTTCAAGAATTACTGGACGGTATGGAAGGCATGGTGATCGACTTTCATGAATCAGAAGAGCCCATCACAATACCGCTAGAGTTTGGTACACCCTATGGCTACATCGCCGTACGTTGTCTGAGTCAATACGACAAGCTTGTTACCTTGGCCTACTCCGCAAAGCAGATAGGTTTGTTGGTTCAATCTGACTGGCATCGTTACGTGGTCAAAACGCGAACGAAATTAAGACACATTTTTCACGTCTCAACACGTTATAGGTTCGGCGGCGCGACCCGGGATGATATTGCCGCAAATAACGCAGCAGCTAGGTCTGTAATCGAGAAATACGGGGACCTTGCAGAAGATATACTGATGAAAGATCAACGTGCTCGATTTGTCTCTCACGAGAGTGCATAACGGCAAGGATGCATCAATGAAGCATTTAATGATTGTTGAATCACCGAATAAATGTAAAAAAATCCAGTCTATCTTAGGGCCTGACTGGATTGTGAAAGCATCAATGGGGCATGTTAGAGATCTTCCCCAAAAAGAAATGGGCGTGGATTTTGAAACATTTAAACCAGACTATGTTCCTAGCAAAAAGGGTAAAGAGGTTCTTGGTGGTTTGAAAAAACTCACAAAGACCGTCGATCAAGTCTGGCTGGCGACTGACCCTGATCGTGAAGGTGAAGCAATTGCTTGGCACTTGCAACAAGCGCTCAATTTAAAATCGCCTTACCGAGTAACTTTTAACGCCATCACGAAATCATCTGTGACTGAATCAGTCAATAATCCTTCAGAAATCGATATATCATTGGTTCGAGCTCAAGAAGGCCGCAGAGTACTTGACAGACTTGTGGGTTATAGCGTGTCACCTGAGTTGAGTCGGGCTTGCGGAAACGGCGCATGGTTAACAGCAGGCCGTGTTCAATCTGTCGCTCTCAGAATCGTCGCAGATCGTGAGCTGGAGATATTGAATTTCAGACCAAAAGACTACGTTGAGGTTTATCTCCATTTCGATACAGATAACATCAGATGGAAGGCCAAGTGGATACCTGGCGATCTACTTCCTGAAGTGGAAAAGTATTGGACAAACCGGGCATTTGCCCAGCAAGTAGCAGATATCAGAAATGTTATCGTAACATCCATTGACCGCTCTAAAAGATCGAATCGCCCTCCTCCACCATTTATCACCTCTACTCTGCAACAGGCAGCATCGGTGTCTCTAGGAATGTCCCCGAAACAATGTATGCAAAACGCTCAAAAGCTATTTGAGGCGGGTCTGATAACCTACCACCGCACCGATAACCCGAATCTCTCTGATGATGGTGCAACAGAGGTACGTGAGTGGTTACAAAATAACGGGTACATAGATCACATATCTAGCCAGATAAATACTTGGAAGTCTAAAGCCAATGCCCAAGAAGGCCATGAGGCAATACGACCTACTTCTATTCCTAAGCATCCTGATAAGAGTCAGGATATACCACAAGATCTACAACAACTTTATAAATTGATTTGGCAACGTGCCGTTGCGTGCCAGATGAAGAATGCAGAGATTGATGTGACAAAGCTTTCTCTTTCTTCTAATGATCAGATCGACGGTCATATCATGCACTTTCTAGCAAAAGGTGAACAGCTTATCTATTCAGGGTGGCGGTTACTTAGTGTACGTGATGCAGCAGATGAATCTGTGAAGGATAACGACCAGCAATTACCAAGGCTGACACAAAATCAACAACTCTATGCAATTGATGGTGCTGTTGAAGATAAACAGACAAAGCCGCCAGCAAGATATACCGAAGCTTCTTTGATTAAAAAACTAGAAGCCGAGGGTGTTGGAAGGCCATCTACCTATGCTTCCATCATTGACAATATCGTACATCGTGGATATGTCATCGTTAACAAGAGAAAATTGAACGCTACAGATCTTGGAATCCTTATTGTCAGGACTTTGGTTAACCGATTTAGTTTTTTGGAACTTAAATATACGAGTCAGATAGAAACACTATTAGATCAAGTAGCTGCTGGTCACATGGACTATTTCGATGTGGTGTCTAATGCATATCGTGTGTTAACTGGTGAACTAGGGGCATTGGCAGAACTTGGCAATCAAAATGAAGTTCAACATACCTGCCCCAGGTGCGGTAAGACATTACGTCTGATCAAGAACAAATTCTGGGGGTGTAGCGGATATCCTGATTGTGGCTATACCGCACCAAACGTTAAAGGAAAGCCAGGTGAACTTGATAAATCGCATCCATGTAAGTGCGGAAAAGGATACATGCAGCGAAGAAAAGGCAAGCGTTCATATTTTTGGGGATGTAGTAATTACCCAGAATGTGATGTGACAATGGCTGATCGCAAGGGAAAGCCTGTAGAACATTCAGTATCCAGCCTTAACAATGCACACAAATCAACAGATGAGCATTGCCCTACATGCGGCCAAGGGCAAATGGTAATACGTACGGTTAAAAATGGAGAGAATGCCGGCAAGGAGTTTTTTGGTTGTTCGAAATTCCCAAAATGTAGGCATTTTGATTGGAAGTCTGCCTAAATGACATCGATGTTACGAGCTATCTTATGTCTGAAAAACTGAAAAACTTTCATGTTCAACTCATCGGCCCCTCAGGTTTGGTGTATGTTGGTGAAAATCCTCAAGCATTTACAGAGACCGGTCGCAATATCCTTGAAGTGGAACGACAAATAGAGAGTCGAAATATGGCTGTCGATCCTCTAAAAGGTACCTCTGTTGGTCACTTTAAAGGATGTTGGATGTCAATAAGTGAGATGCCAGACGATGGAAACACTACTTAATAATGGAAATAAAATGCAGGAAACTACCTTGAGTGCTGCACCGAGCTGGATCAGGAATGCAAATATCTCCTCACCATCTCCATTGCTGACAAAGGTATTTGAAGTTCTTTACTCGCCAACCATGAGGCTAGAAGATCTTGCAGATATTATTAAAACTGACGCAGGATTGGCTGTTAGGACACTGAGAGCATCAAATGCAGCATTCTCCAGCCCGGCTAACAAGATAACAGATGTACGCGACGCAATCGTAAGAATGGGTTTAACGACGACGATACACATTATTACAGCTACTGAGGTTTCATCTGTCTTTTTCACTGTGCCAGGTAAATTAGGACTGATGATGAATCATTGGAAACATAATCTAATGGTCGCTTCAATCGCAGAATCTATCGCTAATTATCACCACTTGCCGGATCCAGGCCGATGGTTTTTAGGCGGTCTTATTCATGATATTGGACGTCTGATGATGCTAAAAGTTGATGCACATAAGTATTCAATGGCTGTGAATAAACACCTAAAAGAAAACATAGACCTGCTAGATGCCGAGAGAGAACTATTTGACTATAGTCATGATATCGCAGGTGGGCTATTGCTTGACTATTGGCGATTTCCAACCGATATAGCAGATGCAGCCTACGAACATCATAATGAATTTAAGGCATACGAAGATTTTGGGTCAGGGATAGGCGTAGCAAACAGCATAGCAAATGCAATTCAGAATGAAGAGCCGTTGCCAGAATTTTCAAATCTGCCAGTTTCTGAGTTAGTGATCCAGGCGAACGATCGTTATGAAGTTATGAAAAAAGTTGCTGGGATTAACTAAACTGACTACTATATTTGTATTGATTGTGCACCGCTACGGCCAAAAGTAGCACCAAACCAGTTCTTGAATCATGTGATAACTGGGTCTCATTCGTGAGATTTGATTCAATAATCACCCCATCTGGGAAATCTTCCCAGATAACGGGGTTGGTTTCTTAGATATGGGTTTTCTGACCTCACGGAGGCTCACCTATCGGCCTCCACTAGGGTCGTTAGGTGAGCCTCCGGAGGCCATTTAACAGGAGAACACCATGCGCGAAGCAACCAACCCCACTGACCTTACAAAACACATACCTTCTGCATCAGAAGTTGTAGAACGGATGAAACGAAACGTTTCAACTGTCGGTAGCTTGAGTTTTATTGAAGAATTTCTTTCCGTACTTCCAGAGCCTGCGAAGGTCCCGGAAAACGAAGAAAAGATCGTCACACTTTTCAGGCATGTCTCTAATTCAATGCGCTCAAAAAACGAGCGTACGGAAGAGGATGTGCCAGTAGAGTGCTATCTAGAGCATTAACGTGCCCCTAACCCTCTCTCTATTCTAGAGAGAGGGTATTCGATAAGTAATTATCGTATACCCTCTTTCCATCCACTGAAGTGGATAACATGCGTGAACCTCGGATTGTTAGATGTTCACCAGGTCTATTTAATAGGCCTCAATCCATCCCTACTCTCAACCCATGCGGAAGCACATCCGTATGGGTGTTCTCCTATTGGGTTAATCCAATTACTCAAGCAGGAGATTCATAATGATAACTGTGCAAGGCCGCATGGCCGTCAATGTTATTCATGGTCGTAATGGCCAGTTCAGTGTCGCAACGCTATATAGCGAAATAGGAGACTTTGTGGTGCGATACGACGGTCTTGATCAGTACGATGCCGGTACCTATGAAGGCAAGTTCGTCATCCGGGATACGGATGTGCGGGTTCGGCCTTTCGGGGTTGGCAAGATCATCGAGCCAGTCGCCTATCTCGAAGACCTCACGCTCGACAATGCCGACGAATGCCTTCAGGAGACCATTCCTGACGCTATTCCGGATCCTGTCGATGATGAACCCAAGCCACGATCGAAGGCTCCGTTAAATCTTGATGGGAAGGCGCCGGACGACTTCTCTCATGAGGAGTTGAAGCAACTCTTCGGAAAGATCTGGCCTGTTGGTGAAGAGGTCAAGCTCGATCCCACGGTGGGACGCTCGATGCTTCGCGCTCAGACCGGTTACCTGAAATCAGTCGGGTACAAGTACGAGCCGAAGACGCAAATCTGGAACAAGATTCATTAATGACAAGGAGGTTCTATGAAACGTCTCTTCGCACGCCTGGTCTGCGCCGTTCGTGGCCATGACTATGGCAATGTGGTTTATATCTCGCCTTCGATGCTCACCTGTTGTCACCGATGCGGCCTGGACATCCGGGGTCGCTCTATCGATGACCTGGAACCTATGACCGACGAGGACCGCGAGTACCTTGATCAACTCATCGGTATGGATCTCGATAACGATTGATCCTACCGCCATTTCAACCCACAAGGGGCCAAAGCCCCTTGCGGGTTTTCGCCCCTGTACTTAACAGGAGCAATTTATGTCTGCAACCTCCAAGATCGTTCAACTGACCTTGTTGGACCATAACCGTTTCGAAGGCCTGTCCGTGTCTGACATCAGTCCAGCGGAGCAGGATTCCCTGCTAGGGCTGGCGTTGTCTGTGCTGGCCAACCGTCATCCGAAGGGTGATCCAATTACTTCACCGGTTCAGATGCGGGAATATCTCCAATTACGTTATGGAGACCTGGAGTATGAAATGTTCTCTGTGGTCCTGTTGGATAACCGGCACAGGCTGATCGATGTCGAGGAAATATTTCGCGGCACCATCGATGGTGCGAGTGTCTACCCCAGAGAAGTCGTTAATACTGTGTTGAAGCGGAACGCCGCGGCTGTTGTATTTGTCCACAACCATCCATCAGGGATTACCGAGCCATCAGTTGCGGACAAGCGTATTACCGAGCGATTGAAGGATGCCTTGGCACTGATCGATGTACAAGTGCTTGATCACTTGATCGTTTCACATGAGTCCACGGTTTCGTTCGCGGAACAAGGACTCCTATAACCTTTTTTACATTAACCCGTCAGGGGAAATCCCTGCCGGGGTTTCTCCTGCTTTAACAAATAGGAGAAAACAATGGGATTGATGTTCCAGCGTGTCGCACATAATTACGCAAAGAATGGGTACTATCCAACAGATAGTGAAACCACATTACGTATCTTAAACTCTATCGCTCCATGTGAACATGGAATAATGAGGATACTAGATCCATGCTCAGGAGAAGGTACGGCATTGGCAGAGACTAAGCATGTATTGGGACCTGAACGATGTGTTGCTTACGGCATTGAATATGACGAAGAACGTGCTTGGGAGGCAAAAGAACTTCTTGATTACTGTATCCACGCAGATATTCATGATTGCATAATGGGTGCAAGATCATATGGATTTCTCTGGCTGAACCCTCCTTACGGAGATACGATAGCTAATCGAAGAGGTTTCGGAGAGAAAACAGATCGTCTCGAAAAGGTGTTCTATCGCATGACGAATGGTCTGTTACAGTATGGTGGTGTTATGGCCTTAATCGTTCCGCACTACAGTCTTGATAAAGAACTGTCTTCACTCATTGCCAGACATTTTCACACTGTGAGAGTCTTTGCTACACCAGAACAACAGTTCAAGCAAATTGTTGTTTTAGGGATAAAGCAACGCTCTGGTCAAATAGATACCGAGATCAGAGATAGATTGCTAGCGGTAGGAAAAATGGACACTCTTCCAGATGAATTCCCGCAAATATGGCCACATGAGGCATATGAGGTTCCAGCCAGTTCAAGTGAACCTAAATTTTATGCTGCGCGTATTGATCTTCGTCAATTAACAAATGTAATTGACAATACGAGGTCTTTGTGGGACCAGATGGGGTTGGTGTTTAGGTATGAGTCTACCAACCATAGAAGGCCTGTACGCAAGCTCTCTGATTGGCATCTCGCATTAGCACTTGCTGCCGGCCAGGTATCTGGTTGTGTAGAATCAAAGGATGGTCGTAAATATGTGATTAAAGGAGATACCTTTAAGAGCAAAAAGACTACTGAAGAGCAAGAATTTAACAGTAAAGGAGACTTAACCCGTACTCGCAGAATTCAGACAGATCGGTTTGTACCTACAATACGAGCACTTGATTTCACTGAAGGAAGCGAAACGTTTGGTAAATGCTTGACTATTAAGTAAAGATGCTTATCAGATGAGATCCCGTTTCACGGGATCTTACCCAAGAGCTCACTTGAACTCTTGGGTAAGATGTTTTCAACCCCCGCTTGAGGTTATCAGGCACCCTATCTGGCCATGGACTGTGAAATGCCAGTAGGACGATATCGTCCCAGTCCAATATCAAACCCCATGGGGATAACCCCCTTGGGGTTACCCATGAGGAATTTCCACTCTTAGTCTCTAAGGAGTAGCCCTCATGACTACATTGTTTAAAATATCAGCGATCGCCGATGTCTATGCAGATGCTTATCTGGCAGATGATTCAGGCAATCTCCTATTTTTGTCTGTATGGGGCAGAGATACAGCCCTACAAGAACTTATTGCCCGTCTTCAGCTTCCCCGAAGTGAAAATGGGATTCGAGAGTTTAATATAATTGGAAACTACACTAAATACTTAGTTAGTGTTCCAAATGTTGATGATCTTGATAAAATATCATTAGGAGTGAGCCAAACCATCTTTGGTAAACTGACTCAGTTATGGATCTACACGAAACTAGCGATATTGCCGGACTTGGTCAATCATCGTGGATTGATGTTACATGCTGATGATCAAACAGACATAGATGAATGGCCGCTGTTTAAAATGGTCTGTCCAATGCCCATGCTTGATGAATGGCGAGAGGTATTTCTCAATCGATGCCATAAAAAACAGTGGATCAAACCGTTAACTAATGGTGTCGGTGTAGCCGGTACATTAATTGAGCTAGATGATGAGCTGGAGCCATTGATCACTAATATGATCAACGAAGGTGAGCTCACATTACCCAATTCTATTTAATCCTCCGGATTAAAATCGCCCCTGCAGAAAGAGTATCCCTGTTGGGATTTCTCTCTGCTCTAATTAACGTAAAGGAGAGAATAATTGAATGTGCATTTCAATGGAACTGATTGCAATGTCGATATCAGGTGCTACAGCAACAGCCGAAAGGGAGTTGTCCTTGTCAATGAATTAGGAGAAGTAATCACTGAAGCATCAGTGAACATCTCATTATTCCAACCCGCTACGGATGAAGTACTCATAAGTGATCATGGTGATAATGAGGGTCTCTTAGAGTGTCTAACAGAAGCGGGCATAGTACAACCAACTGGGAAAGAGGTAAGAACAGGACAAACAGAGTTTCATATTTGTAAATTGATCTCTGATAGTCCACAACCTTGATTCTAGTCTTGATTATTTTCAACTTACCCTATCGGGAGACCTCCCGATAGGGAAGTCTCCCGGAAGGATATATCCATCTGATCATAGATTGGAAAGGTCTCTCAATGAGAGGCATTTGTTAAGGGTGCTTTAAAGTGTTCTTAACAAAGACAGATACTGTGCTCGCTACTAGCCAGAAAGTAGCCCAAGACCAAGTCATGAATCATGCAATGCTTGGCATCTCATCGAGATTGATTCCTATCTTTAACCCAATTGGGGACACTACCCCAATTGGGCTGGTGTTCCCCTGATATTTACAGGAGACCACAACATGTCAGCAACCGCTGAAATAAATGAAGAAGTATCTGAAGAAATGTCGGCGGATATTATACCGCTTACAGAGTTTATTCAGGATTTTGGAGATGGGCTGCTTGAGGCTGTCCAACAGCAAAACCCCCCTATCTATGATGGCCAACCGGATCTCAAGAGAGAACAGGTAATGGACAACTTGATAAGGGACCCCTTCCCTGCCCAGAGAGATGCAGTACAGGCTATCAGTAGTCTTCTCATCGATCAAAATGAACCCGCTGCCATCTTAAACGCAGAGATGGGTACCGGAAAGACTATTATGGCCATCGCCACTGCGGCGATCCTCGAGTCCGAAGGATACTCTCGATCAATCGTTCTGTCTCCTCCGCATCTCGTATTCAAATGGAGGAGAGAAATTCAAGAAACAATTGATAATGCCCGTGTTTGGATCCTCAATGGTCCGGACACATTGGCTAAACTACTACTCATCAGAGAATCCTTAGGAATCAATGAGCATGACGGACCAGAGTTTTTTATTTTGGGACGTGTTCGGATGCGAATGGGCTTTCATTGGAGACCAGCCTATTCTGTAAAAATGCAATATACACGGATGATGCCTGAGGATGGTGATCGATCACGTAGTTTCGTCAATAAAAAGGCAGTTTGTGCCTGTCCTAAATGTGGCACGGTAGTGACCATCGAAGACCAAGATGGTAATCCGCGACCTGTAAGCCCCACTGACTTCCCAGATAACAGGCGTTATCAATGTTGTGGTGAAGTCGATGGGAAGGTATGTGGTGAACCGTTGTGGACTTTGATGAGACCGATGAAGCGACAAAAAACGAGACGTGACCTCGTTTTGGAAGCCATGTGTCAGATTCCTACGATTGGACCGAAAACAGCAGGTAAGCTGGTTTCGACCTTTGGAGAAGAATTGTTACATGGCATGTTGGCTGATAATGTCTATTCCTTTATAAATTTAATGGACGATGAGGGAGAGCTCGTATTCTCAGATAAACAGGCAAGGCGTATGGAACGCGCAATGGCTAATCTAGAGTTTGGATTTGGTCAAGGCGGTTATCAACCAACGGAGTTTATCAAACGGTATCTACCGAATGGATATTTCTCCAACATCATCGTAGATGAAGGGCACGAGTACAAAGCTGATTCTAGTGCACAGGGACAGGCAATGGGCGTACTGGCTAACAAAGTCAAAAAGGTGCTTTTGTTAACTGGGACATTGATGGGCGGATATGCCGATGACCTCTTTTATTTATTGTGGCGTATTATGCCACAAAGAATGATCGAGGATGGTTTTGTCTATAACAATCGTGGAAGTCTTGGTACGGCCTCGATGTCGTTCATGCGTGAATATGGCATTCTTAAGGACATCTATACAGAGTCTGAGGGAGATAGTCACAAAACCGCTAAAGGCAAGCGTGTATCTGTTAGAACTGCAAAAGGCCCGGGGTTTGGGCCGAAGGGGATCGCACGATATGTACTTCCCTTCACGGTGTTTCTTAAACTCAAGGATATCGGCGGTAATGTTCTACCCGCCTACGATGAGTTTTATGTCAATGTTGCAATGACAGATGACCAAGCTGAAAAGTATAGCGCTATGGAGCAGAAGTTGACATCAGAGTTGAAAGAGGCTCTGCGCAAGGGTGACAACACTCTGATGGGTGTCGTTCTCAATACTTTATTGGCCTGGCCTAGTACATGTTTCAGACAGGAAGCGGTCAAACATCCACGAACTCGAGACCTACTTTACTATGCACCTTCGATGTTTGAGGAAAATGAGCTGATGCCCGCAGAGGAAGATTTGCTGAAGATCTGCAGGGACAATAAGGCTAGAGGTCGACGTGTGCTTGTCTACACGACGTATACCGGACGTAGGGATACCACTGCTCGGCTGAAGGCCTTACTCCAAAGTGCAGGACTCAAAACAGCAGTACTTCGTGCGTCGGTTGATACGTCTAAGCGAGAGGACTGGATCCTTGACCAGGTGGACCGAGGGATTGATGTTGTCGTCTGTAACCCTGAACTCGTAAAAACCGGCCTGGATTTGCTGGACTTTCCGAGCATCGTCTTCATGCAGACTGGATACAACGTCTACACCTTGCAACAAGCCGCCAGGCGCTCCTGGCGTATTGGACAGGAAGAAGATGTTGAAGTCTCCTATCTGGGTTATGAGGAAACGGCTCAAATTGCTTGTCTATCGCTGATGGCAAGTAAAATAGCTGTCAGTCAATCGACCTCAGGGGATATGCCGGACTCTGGCCTAGACATCTTGAACCAGGATGGTGATAGTATCGAGGTTGAGTTAGCCAAGCAGCTTCTTGCAGCTTGATCTTGTTACCAAAGGAGCCTTTAGGGGCTCCTTTGGTATTGTTTTTCAGTTAGTTACTGGCGCCCTGCTAGACTGTGCCATATTGACAGAACAGAAGGTCTAGAATTAAGATTAAGTTTCATACCTGTCAGCTGGGTTTCAGCTGAACTGACTGGCACTTGGATCGTGAGTATTGCCAGCACGGCCTGCGGGTTGTCGATCCATTTCTATCAATCTGCCCAACCGGGGAAACCTCCCCGATGGGTAAGGTTCCTCCTGTGACGGCTCAATCGAAGGAGGAACTATCATGAAGAATCGCGTATCAAACAAGCTGTTTAGCGCGGTCATTTCCTGGGTATCCAGGATCAATACCACTGCTCTGAAGGAAGATTTCCGAAAGGCGGGTATGGTCTTGGTCGGTGCTGGCTATGCCGGTGTCATCGTAGGAGGCGATTCAATGTCGAGTCTCGAGGGTCTTATCCTCATTCTGACAGGTACTGTCGCCTGGGCATTTGGCCTAACTAAGGAGGAGGACAATGGGAATTAGCACTAATTTCATCGTTGCTACCTCACCAATATGGGTTATTTTGTTATTGGGCTTTCTAGTTGTTTGGATAAAACACAAACAACGTCGCACTAACAAGTAATCCGTTATTTCCATACGATGGCGTTGCATATATAGCACGCGAAGACGCGGCAAACACTGCGCGCCATCCAGAAGTGACCTTATCACTACTCAATTAACCTCGCCTATCGGCGGGGTTAATTCTTCAACATATTTTACCCCAAGGGGAGACATACCTCCCCATTGGGGAATTGTGTCTCTCCTTATCATTTCAAGGAGAAACGCATGAAAAATCCTGCCAATAAACTGATCGAGATTTACTCTCAAAATCTGTCTTATTGCGATCCAGATCTAAAGAATGCCTTTCACAGCGAAGCTAAAAAGGTTTTGCGAAAACTTGCCAAGCTGATGGGGTTGACCTCGGCTGACTACGACCTTCGTTCAAACAAAGCGGGTATTGCAGTGAGCGGAGAGATAACTCTTCATACGTCTAACTTATACCTGCAAGTTGAAAAGACATGCATGGGAGATGATGCAGCCATAATGATGCGATCTTGTAAGGGTCGTAAGGACTTTGTTGGCGGTATGAATCACTTTGCACCAATTAGTGCCTTAGAAGACCTTGAGCAATTCGCAATCTACCTAGAGGGCATCGCAAGAAACCAGGTCTGCGGTATGCACTGGGATCCTCTACAGGTGCGTTTTGATGTCGCTAATATCCGAGCGAACAAAATAATCAGTCCGGAGCTCGAGCGCGTTAGAGATCGATTTGAGGATAATGAAATTCCCATAGAGGTTTTTGAGCAGGCAATTAATAATGCTGAGCGCGTCAGATCAGCGGCATAAATATATATTGAACCAGTCTTCAGCGGCGTGTCCGCTGCAAGACTGATTATGCCTGGAGGGCATGACCAATGAAATATAAGCGTGAACCTCAACATGACAAAAGGATTGAACATGGTGATGAATTTTCCGGTAATGCTTGGCGTGACACTGAAACCAACGAAATACGTTATGTGGCAGTATACCGGGACGAATTGGTATTGTTGGTTCGTGACCTATGCAGTGCTGAGCAATATTACGAACTAGCTGAATGCATTGATTCTGTGAGTGACGAAGAATTGATTAATATTATTCTCACTCAAGGGAGTGTCGCATGAGACTGGAAATAGAATGGTCTACAGGACCGAATATGACTGGTTACTATACCGGTACTGAAACAGTTGAACTAGATGATGGTGATGATGAACAGAAAGCCATCGAAAATGCTCTTAAGACAGCTGCAGATCGTTTGTGCTGGCATGGTAAGTTGAAAGTTAAAGAAGTTAAACGAATAGGCTAATGTCTACATTTGACCTGTCTTTTGACAGGTCTTTCCCAAAGTCCCTTCTATCCATAATTAGAGGACTTTGGGAAAGGTAATTTATGACTGCTGCAAATCAGCAGCGCCTGAACAGCTCATGAATCATGTAATAGCTGGTACTTCTCTGATGAGAAGTTGATTCATCTTAAAACCCACCCACCCGGGGATCCATATCCCCGGCAGGGCTATGGATTTCCTGGGGCACACTAACATCCAGGAGAATCTAATGAAAAATTTTAATTATCGTCAGCTGACAACAATACTTGCTAGCCTTCGTCATCTACAGCGTGAGATGGAAGAATCTAGCATAGATAATATTATCAAACAGTACCCACACTTTGCCGATGTGGATCCACTAAGCGAGTCCGATATCGATGAGCTTTGTGAGACGATGTATTCTGGCCTTGTCTGCGTAAACAAGCCTTGCCTGAATGATGATCAATATACACGTTATACACAATTGGAGTGTTTTGTAAAAAATATCGCCAAGCTTGATAATACGGATGATTTCGAAGTACTTGGTTCCGTTATGAGTAATGATGACGCAGTGGATACTGTTGATCGTTTAATCTCTGAGGCAAGAGATTTGGTACCAAGAGAAGTATGGGCAGCGCAAATGCCCTCTTGATATAACGCCCCTCATCATCATGGGGGGCGTTATTTGCTTCTCAGAGATTCTTAGTTGTTTGACGCAATCGCGGAAACAGAGATAAAATTACTCAATTATCCCTGGCAACTTGGTTAAAGTTGCATCCCTCTGACCGGCACCTGGATCGCGCAATTGCCGGCATCACCACTTGGTGACCGATCCATTAATCTTACCCAATCTGGGAGAAACCTCTCCCAGCCAGGAAAGTTTCTCCTATTCAATTCAAAATTGTTTGGAGAAATACAATGTCCGGATTATTCGACATGCAGCAATTCTATCGCTTTCTTGAAAAAGCGAGAGACAAGGAATTAGCTCAGAAGCAAGAGCTATTGGCTCGATTTATTGATAATGCGCGGGATCCTGATGTTCTTAAGGATGCACGCTTTCTTTTGAGAAAAGTTGAGGAGGAGATTCTTGCTCGCCTTAACACTCAACAGAGCGAAGATTGAGCGCATTTCTTCGCTCAACAATGTTCAGGAGTCTATTAGCGTCCTCATCGCGATCTTCAATGATCGCCATGAGGGTTCGCTTTTCTATAGTGTCCCCACCCTCCATGTTTTGGAGCTTTTCTGAGACTGCCCGGCAGGCCTCATCAAATGTTTGGTCTTTATTCATAGCATCGAGCTTAGCTGGAGCAAAACTATTTTTCAATGATTTATCGAAAATCCTATCATATGGAGAAATCTATCATGTCTGAAACAGTAACCGTTAGAAAGCCAATAGGACGACTTGCACGAAGGTACACAGGGCTTCGTCTACCGTTACAGGTATTGCGATCAACTGCCGGGTACTACATCGGTACAGTCGGCGAAGATGATATCCCTTGTTCACGCGAAAGCGAGGAGTACTTCACTTTGCCAGATGAAGCGACTCAAGCATTAGAGGATGGTAACTGGACACAACGTACCACCCCCTAACCTATTCTTCAGTCTACACCCCAGATGGGGGAGTTCTCCCAACGGGGGGCTCTCCAGATCATCTCAGGAGAGTCAAAATGTCTGAAACTATCGAAAAATGTGATTATTGCGGACGCCCTGCCGTCCAAGTAGTTAAACTTTTATCAGGTGAACCTGTGAATCTATGTGATGCAGGCGATTGCCACGATCGATACTCAGAAATATCTGAACTCGAGTACTTTGAGTTTATGGATTTAGGTATCATCCCACCGCTAGCCAGAGATGCCTAGTGTCATAAAGCCCGGTTCCTAATTATTAGGAACTGGGTTTTTTATTGATATCCTAAAACACAGCCCTTGCAAAGGGGTACAATGTACCCTATACTCCAGTCCGTAGAGTGGGTACTATGTACCCTCTATAGGAAAGCACCAGGGTATTATAGTGAGCCAGAATAATGAAGAGCTTAAGCGAAAAATTAAGATATATAAGCTCACTAATGAGCAGATCTCGGAAATGACGGGATATGCTATTGATACAGTCAAGGCGTGGCGAGTAAAGCCAGGCGCAAAGAAGTATCGACCAATGCCTTATCGCGCAATGAAATTGTTGATATTTGAGATAAAAGACAGAAATATGAAACAAACTTCTTAGTGTAAATTGACGGTCCCCGCCGGCGCGCCAACGCCGACAAGGACCTGACCACAAAGACCTGAATAGGAGGTCAATATGGCTAGTACACATCCTAATGTAGTGCTGTGTGAGCAGCAACCATCAAATATAGCTCCACGTACCTGTGAAGCTCCGCGAATCAGTGATCCTGACATGCTACTCCACATGATGGAGAGCCTTCCGATGCTTTCTCAGGATATTGTCGATTTGTTTTCTGAAGGCGAAGCCTTAGAGACCATCCAGAGAAAGGTCGATATCCTTCACCATAACCTCGGTGAATTCTCTCGACAAGCGAAAGACTTTCCGCAAGCTCGGGTGCTTTCTGTAGACCTCCATAGCATTCAGATTCTCTCTCAGGAGATTGTCAATATATTTTCTGCCTGCTCTGAATGCAAAGCCTACGGATCCATCCAGATTAAAGTCGATATCCTTCACCACAATCTTGGTGAGCTCGCTAAAAAAGCGAAAGGCCTCCAATCCAGTCGATCTTAAAAGCAATAGCGAATTAGCGGTGCCCAGCTGATGGTGGCGTGGTAACCCCAGCAGCAGGAGGGAGTTTGTCTCCTCCTCCCGATCCTGCTGGCTATCCCACGATAAGGGATATCACGAAGCGAAACGGCTCAGATTGAGCCGTCACCATGGAGTGGTGTCCATGGTCTGACGAGCAGCCAATTAGATTGAGAAAGGAGCTTGGACATTGGATCAGATGAATTTTGAGTTCCCTAGCGAGTTGATCTCTTCCAATGTCTTATATTTCATTCTAATTCTATGACATAAAACCACGTGTATGATTTAAATAACAACTGTAGACAAATCCGACAACCAATTGAAATTATTGTTAATATAATTTGTTTGACTGTATATGGAATTGCTTCGAAGTGCCTCGGTTCACGAAGCCGTCGACGCTGTCCTAGTGAAGTTTCTCAGTGACACAGCGAACTGTCTACGCCGCTGTCGAGGCTCCAACAAGAAATGGCAACACGTGATGAGTGCCGCCCCATGATATTCCTACTGTCTTCCTTTCAGGTCGTTCATCATCCTGTAGATTTGGAAGCCCGAATCGTCGTCGCTGGACTCTATTGATTGAATCACACCTTGAACGAATTCTATAGGAAGATTGAGAACGTGCGCTGCCTGTACTGCGTTGTTCACCATAGTCTCTCGCAGATTCTCATTAACACTGAATGTGTTTGCCGTCAACGCCGAGAAACTGAGCATGAATGAAGCCGCAACTCGTTCACCATGCTCACGCACTAGAGCTTGGTTAATATTTCTTGCGGTATCTATGCTGAACAGTAGCCCTTCGGCCATTCGATCTTCAAGAGGCCCCGTAGGAGGTAAAGGCAAAGTTAAACTGAGCGCCGATGCATGTTCTCGCGCTATTGTGTACATCTGCATTACTTCGCTTTCCGTGCCGCCAATCGATGCGCTGAGCAACAGTGCCATGCTGGATCCAAGGTCTATTGCCGAAGCGCTGGGTGATTGTTGAACTGCTTGTTGGTACGTCTGTCCGTGCGTGGAGCCTGTAGCCAGGAAGATTAAAGCGATACTTACCACTAACAACATCCTTATCATAATGGCCCCCTATCAAATGCAAGCATATTGATGACATCACGTATCGCCTCAGGTGCGATGTTCTGTTTTCCATGACATCGTTTCCAAAGCACTCCAGTAAGAAACGCTCGCAATCGCAACGATATCTCGAATGCAGTATCGATACCGTCTTTCGTAAGAAATCCACGATTCCTAAGCAACCGAATAGAAGCGACTGGTCTTAGTTCAGGCGGTATGTGCCCTGCGCCTGCGAACACTGGTACATTCGTACCTGCATCAAAATAATAACGTTCGAGTTTCGATGGATCCTTCGGCTCATTCGTGTACACGTCAACCGCATAATCCGGATGTGGTAGCACTACTGCCTCATACTCAAGACGAGCGATTGTAGCCCTTACAAATAGTTCGTAGGCGGCATTTGGATCATCGTCGTCCTGCAACACCATTCTCGCTCCTACAGCACCCGCATCCATTCCCCTCATATCGGCGCTCACCTCTATCGGCGCCAGTAGTCGACAGGATATCATTTCGAGTAGTTTGCGTATTTCTATGAATCGGGGATCAGTATGTCCTTGAGAGCAAGTGACTTGCTCAACATGCGCTAATTCATGAAAGATCACAGCACCGGTTGTAGCAAGTTCAACGATTATTCGGTCATAATCGTCCTCTGGACCACCAGCAGCCCATGGGAAGTTATCAAGAATCTCGTTTGCCTGTTCACTATATGGCATGTTGCGTTTCACCAATAGGTTTATTCGAGCGAGTTGTAACATCACATTTTTAGGGTGTGCCTGCTGAGTAGAACCTTGGTTGCCATTTACCGATAGCACCGTCTGTTGTAGCACGTACATTGGCATCAGGTAGTCGCTATCACAGATGATCCCATAGGGGCTGCTGACGCAATTATTGCGACTCGCGATACAAGTCTTAGCAAACCAACCATCCCCACAAACCTCTTCCGGTATACCCGAGAATTCCAGAACAAATACCTTGGTTTCCTGCATGTTGGGTTCACCGCATGAGCCAAGTCCGATTTGGTTTCCTGCCTTTGCGGTACTCCAGGCATCATACGCAAGTCGACTCTCCTCCTTCGAAGCAATATCAAGGCCGTGATGGCTATTGACGTACACCTCGATTGGATCGAGTCCAGCCTGCATTGATATCTCTTGAGCCAGTGAAAAAGGTGCATGAGACACAACCAGGCACGCGACAAGTATTAGAGATTGATGTCGCATCGTGTTGTGATAATAAGTAGCTCATAGAGCTCTTGCAGAAGGTCACCTGTAACTATCGTCGGCTGTAAACGTCCACTGCTGTGCCTTTTCAAGACATCAAGCTCGAGCGAAAGCTGCTCTGCATGGTGTCGATATTTGAGCCGCCAGTAGACCCTTTCTGATTCAGGTTGAAGATAACCGGTACTACAGAACACCCGCGTCTTGTTAGTTTGACATGGCGCTAGGCCGACGTTCAGACGTGAAACGCAGAAGTCGGCAAATGCGCTTTGTATGTTAGGACCACAGGCAGGCGGAGGTTTTCGTACCTCGACAAGCTCAGAGTGGTTCTCGTACGGCACTGAGGTGTGGCCGTAAGACTGCTTTTTGGCCATTTCCCTGATTTCATCGCTCGTACCGACGAAGTACGCACGGTGCGCAACCAGCGTTTCATCATCGGCCATCGAGTCGATGCTCTGTGCCGACACTTCCGCTATCCACATTACTGAGATTAAAATTACGGCAGCAATCGTTTGGCTGCATCGCGTACTGCATCTGCCTGAAATCTGCATGCCATATACTCCTTACCATCTTCGTGCGCTATACATGTGTCATACTCATAAATAGATTCTTGCAATTCTTCGAGTGCCTCCTCGCGCACAAGGTCTTCGACGGAGAGGCCGCGAAAATAGAATTCCGCCATCAAGTAGAACGAGACGCCCGCGATCGCGACGGCGCCACCAAATCTTGCGCCTTTGTACTTGATAACGGCTTCACCAAATCGATAAAGAATCAATCCGATACACGCCGAAATGAAACCGAGCAGTATCGTGAATAAAAACGATGTCATCTGAGAGTTCATTTGGTTTTTCCCACCTACCTTATCCTTTATATCAGTTCTTAGTCTCTATGATTAGGTTAGTAGTACCTCAGCGTTCCCAATATACTATTGAGCTCGTTAAGATGCTCATCCCACTTCGAGCCGTCTGTGCGGAATTTGATCATATGCGTCTTGCCTTGACCAATGTGCACAAAACACAGAACATCGTAGGCGAATCTCTGGCTCGGCATCGTTGTCACAAACGTGGCGCAGTTTGATGGTTTTCCCCCGATTGATGGCGCGTTGGCGCCGAGAAACTCGGTAGAGGAGCTTTGCGGGTAACCGTCGAGCGGAGTACTTGCCAACGCTTCCCATGTTTCGCTAGTGAAGTACTCGCTGGAGAACTCGCGATTCGCGACGTCAAAAACTATCCGGCTGGCTATACCGGTTTTCACGCCACTTACGTCCATACTCGTGAGATAGGCATCAACGGTTCTTGACTTGTACCAAAGTTCATCCATTAACTTTATCAAACTACTTCCCTGCGACCGTAGTTGTCCCTTCACCGTAGCTATCTGCGAGCTGTTGCCGCCGATCCATGAGCTCGGCGCTGACGCCTTCCATTGTAGTAAGCGCCCCTCTACGTCCCATTGGGCGTGAACCATCGTCGATAGAAGGCACAGCAAGAAGGCCGTCAGGCTTGATCGTAAATTCATACGCATTGGTGACATTGCGTTCCTCCGGCCGTGCATAGGGATAAACCTCCGAAAGCCATGAGGCTGATTTTGCAGGTTTTAAGCACAAATAGCACTTGCTCTTGCATGATCCGTAGTGATCTGCTTTGCGCCCGCACACCACGCTACAATCGCCGTCGCCACATAGAAGATTGAGCACCTGCTGGCGGCTAGTGGAGATGGCCCCAATCCTCGCTCTGATGACGATTTCGCGCGCCTGGTGGGGACTTGCCAGCCAGCCGAATACCGACATTGCGGCCTTACGACAGTGACGGGATCACGCATGTTATACTCGAGCCGATGGATTTCATCGGCCACCAGCTTTAAGGTAATATTGGGTGAAGAGTAAGCCTGCCATTACGTCACGTTCCTTATGTCCGGAGGTGTATCTAAGTCTGCGTGCATACCGCGTTGGATCTGACAAATCCCCTATCCTAATTTAGGCAATTGTATTACGATTGCAAGCAATCCGATGAAATTCACCAGCTGATGTTGATCAAGATCAAATTAGGGAAAGCATTTCTATTCGCTCCAGATCAGGGTGTAAATATCGGCAGGCTCCTTGTGTCCGCTTCTGGCTAGGACCAAACATCCCAATCCCATCGGACCAATGACCTGCTTTGGTCGCAGATTAGAAGTTACCGAATTCGATACTAACAATCGAAATCGTAAAAAACGGAGGTTTATAATTATTACTCTATCCTTATCTTTATTATCTAGCTCCTTAAATTTGGCCGCTATGGTAGGTTTTCTTTCGTGTCAGATTTTTGATCGATACGTCCTGAGCCTTTTCATTTGCAAGACGAAGATTTCGATCAATTCCAACTTAACCACATGAACCACCGCCGTCTCAAATGTGTGAAAGATAATTTCCATTATCCATTATTGTAGTATTCGAGCCATTCGTCCAGGTCGGCCTGAAGCGATTTAAGCGTACAGTAGATTTTCCTGTGTTGTGTAGATTGATAAAACTTCCGCATATAGTCGAAGTGTGACATGACTGATTTGCGACCGAAGCGAGCATTCTGGTTATAGAAGTAACCATATTTAGAATTACTGAATTTAGATCGACGTGCGGATAATTTAAGGATTGTTGAAAATAATTAACTACATTCAAATGCTTCGAAAGTCATCATTTCAGTTCGATCGTATCAAAAACCACTATCGTAAATTACTCTAGATTTAGACGGCTTTGGAGTATTCTGTTCTTCTAATTTCTTTCGAACTAGCTCCATTTCATAATCAATTGCATTTTTATCCTTGATTATAAGAATCCTATAAGTTTCTGAATATTGAAACTCAACAAACTTTCCATCGTTGCCTTCCAGGGCAAATATTGCATGTCCTTTCTTCAGTTTGAAGGGTTGTAGATATGGATATTTAGATCGATAAACTTGCATTATTTCATATGCTTCATCTCTAGCTTCTTTCTTACTTCGCTTTAGTCCTGCAGTCATTGCTTTCACATATTGTACATATTTACTGTGGCGACCTAACGATACCTGATACTTATCGTAGTGCTTATTTGGGACCATAGGAATGACTTCCAATATATCCCCTCGACCAGATGCATTTATAACTGTAGCTTGATCAAATCTCTCGCCAAATTTAATTCCAAATATCGATTGAACTTTTACATCTTCAGCAATTGCTGAAGACGCGATAATAAAGGTTAATACAAAGAGCGACTTTAATACAGCAATAGTAGAATTACACATTATGAATACTCTATATTAATCAGCACACACATAAACCCGCGATCCATGAAATATATCTAAAAATTCCACCTTAGCTATTGAGGTGGCCTTAGGTTATTGCTTTCTATAATTTCCCTTGCAAAGTCAACAGCGTTCTGTATTTTATTGGAAGTTATATTGAAAACATATTTATCGATTACTAAATATACTGTATTCGCTTTAGATGAACTTTTCATAATGAAATGCGGTTCTAGATTTGTTGTATATTCAATATTCTTCAAATTGAGTCTTGGCATGGATTGAGTGTACTTTGAAAGTGCATCTATATATGAATCAAACGATATAAAATAGCCTCCTACGGAATTTCCTTCATAACCAAATGCGAATACCTTATTATTATCGCTTCTCTCTATTCCTTTTAAGTAATCATTGGTTGAATTAGGATGAACCTGGTAATACCGCCTCAGTGGTTTGCCCGAGAAATAATTTGGAATTTTTAGCGATATGCTAGCCTGTAGCCGTTTCTTTTCTGACTCAAATAATGCGTCAAATAAACTCTTTGACACCCGGCCATCATTAGCGATGCCTACTTTTGACTCGAATGAGTTTATTGCACTTTTCGTGTGGTTATCTACGTAGCCGGTGGTCTCAACTGGCATGTACCCTAATAATTGAAGCCTTTCTTGTATTGTTTGAACTCTTCTATCTGCCCGTGCAGTAGAATTATTTTTCTGCGAATATTTTAGTTGTGGTGCGCTTTGAATTTTTTGAGCACCCGCATTCCCTTCAGTGAGTTTCACTTTACTTGATATCGATTGGCCAGCAGGTCTCCAGCCACTTTCTGTTTTTTCATAGAAAATTTCACCTGACACCTTGAATATTGATCCTTTCGTAACATTCCTGCCCGGATTCATGAGGCCTGCGTTATAACCAGCCCATCCTGATTGTCCTTGGCGTGCATCTGTTGCTTTCGCTTTAAAGTCCCGAATCTCACCCATGCTGGCAGCAATCCACCTACTGTCCTGTGTAAATTCAATTATCGCTTCATACACAACAACATGATAAATATTTCCAAGTACTTTCTTCTCTAATGCATTAATTTTAGTAAAGTCATTTAACGATATTCTGCCAGCAGATTCTGTTTCAATCAGTTTTAACATATAGTCTTTTGCATTAGATACAGAGGGCATTCCATTACTACACCCACCTGATATGACAGAGAACCATATAATAAGGCTTAATGCATATTGTAATTTAATATTAAACTTGAAGATGCACATATTCACTCCCTTGCATTTATCGATTTGTTAGCGTAATTAATCTTCTCACTCTAGCGGTGAAGAGAAGTAGTTATCGCTTATTGACTGGTACTAATGGAGAAGCCACCAAAAGTAGACGTATGCTTGTGTTTTTAGATCTTAGCTGTTAATTCGAAATTTGTGCTTCATCAACAATTACATATGCATATTCCATGCAACAATTTACTTTATGTTATTAAATTAAATAGATAGATAGAAACTTAACCCTACAAATTCACTCGGAATGTAAAATTATTCGACAAACCTCAAATACAAAACCTCAACATCTGAACAAACAACACACAGGCATATCACTAATAATTTGTGCTGCAACAAGTTTGTCATTGATCGTTTTTGTCTGCTATTTATAAATTCGTAATTTTCTGTAGAGAGATATTCACTGACACTCTGTCAGATTAACTGAACAGCCACTTCTGGTCGAACTGAGACGTGCCAATTGAGCTGTGCCTCATTTATTACTTCGAAATATCCGCACCATTCCATCGGCTATCTCTTCCATATCAAGACAGCCGGGCAAAAAGGCATTGATGGTCTCCATATTGGTCAGTGTATGTTGCGTTAGTTTTACTGTATTAAATACACCACCCGCGATTGCTAGCGGTAGCAACAATTGATCGGCAAGATGGGGACCAACTGGCGCTACTCCTTCAAGATACGTCTTTATCTGGCGACAGAGCTTACCTGCCACCTTCTCGGCACTGACACCTTTCTCGCCAAAGGCGGTGAAGACCTCGGTGACATATTCATGTTCAATAGTCGCCACTAGGGCATTGCCAGGTCCCTGACTATTGTTGAGGCCGCGCAGTTGAAGCTGTGATGGATCCCAACCCATGGTGCGGCGGACGGTCTCCAATTCGCGCTCGGCAATACTGACAGGCAGTGCGGCGATCAGCGCCTCAGTGCTAGCCTGTCGCAACTCACCACGCTCCAGTAGGTTTAGTGGCTGCAATTTATCCCCAGCCTCTAGCCTGAGCTCCACCTCACCTCCACCCGCGGGGTAAAAGCCGTAACGTGACAGACTCATATCGATATCGACCCCCATTCGCCGCAACAGAGGAAGATAGGCACGTTGCAGAAAGTCGGCGGGTGGCGCCAGTGGATTATGGGTGCCGCCGCTTAGACTTAGTTTCGCCTCGACTCGGGCCGACATCAGTGCAGGCAAGACAGTCTGTAACACTAAAGTACAGCTGCCCGCCGTACCTATGGCGAAACGATAGTCACCACCCTTGATGGTTTTAGGCTGAAACAGCAGTGACTGCGAACCCGCGCCTGCGCCTTCAACATCCGCCTCACCGATAGCCGCAGCGGCATGCACAGCTGTGAGATGCTGGCGCATCAGGCCGGGCTTTCGCCGTTTGGCGCGGATATTCTCTATACGAAGTGGGCGGCCGGTAATCAGCGACAGCGTCAATGCGGTACGCAGTACCTGGCCACCCCCTTCTCCACGCGAACCATCGATGGTAATCAAGTTGGATGCACTACTCATTTCAATCTCTATCCATTCTGTTCGAGACGTTTCTATCCTTTAACACAAACCACCTGACGAAGGGTATGCACCACTTCCACCAGATCCCGCTGGGCATGGATCACAGCATCGATGTCTTTGTAGGCCATAGGGATCTCGTCGATCACGGCGCTATCCTTACGGCACTCTACACCTTCGGTCGCCTTCTTCTGATCCTCCAGTGTGAAGCGACGCTTGGCCTCGGTTCGGGAGTAGACTCTACCTGCACCGTGGGAGCAGGAACAGAAACTCTCCGGATTACCCTTTCCGCGTACAATATAAGAACGTGCGCCCATGCTACCCGGAATGATACCCAGCTCCCCTGCCCCAGCACGGACTGCACCCTTGCGGGTTACCCACACCTGTTCACCATAGTGCGATTCCTGCTGCACATAGTTGTGGTGACAGTTAACCGCCATGCTATCGGCATCGAAGGGTTTACTGATGATCTGGCGCAGAGCACCGATGGACGCCGCCATCATCAATTCCCGGTTGCGGCGTGCGAAATGCTGCGCCCAACCCACCGCCTCGACATAGTCGTTAAAGTGATCGGTCCCTTCCGGCAGATATGCCAGATCTCGGTCAGGCGGGGTGATATGCCAGGTACGCATATCCTCTTTCGCCTGCTCGATGAACAGGTTACCGATGGCGTTGCCGACACCGCGTGATCCCGAGTGGAGCATAATCCAGACCGCCTCACTCTCATCCAGGCAGACCTCGATGAAATGATTACCGGTTCCCAGAGTCCCTAGATGGACATAATTATTGGTCTTTTTCAGGCGAGGATATTTTTCCACAATGCGCCCGAAGGGTTCCACTAACTCTGTCCATACCTCATCGACATGGGCCGGTGGCGTTCCCCAGGCGCCTTTATCGCGATTTCCACGTCCCTTGCTTCGACCATGGGGTACTGCCTGCTCAATGGCGCTACGCAGCGGCGCCAGGTTATCCGGCAGATCTCCGGATCCTAGGCTGGTGCGAACCGCCATCATACCGCAACCGATATCGACGCCGACTGCCGCCGGGATGATCGCACCCCTGGTGGGAATCACTGATCCAATGGTCGCCCCCTTACCCACATGTACATCAGGCATAACTGCGATCCATTTATGAATAAATGGTAGCTGAGAGGCATTCAACAGCTGCCCCTTAGCCTTCTCATCCACAGGTACCCCCTGGGTCCACATCTTAACCGGATGCCCCTGCTCGGCCTGCATAACGTCGTAGTTTTCAGTAGACATTTTTCTTGCTCCAATGAATGGGTGTCTTCAGACCCAAGATAGGATTGTACGACACCCTTGTATAAGTGCGGCGACCAGGTTTGATGACGCGATATTTTCCGCCACCCGGCCGAGGCCGGACCGGGATTTGAACCCGGACCCCTTGCGGGACCTTGCAAGCAAGGTGCGTCAACCAAGTAGCGCCATCGGCATTCGCCGCGAAACTGCTCTCGAATTCCCCAGTCACTTGGGGGTGTCAAATAGGTGGGCGACAAGGGTCGGTGAAACAGCGTGCTCTACCTGACTGAGCTACACCCCCGTCGTAGTGGAGGTGACGGGATTCGAACCCGCGACCACGTCGTTCATAGCGATGTAGTTCCACCTGCATTCGCCCGTAAATCGTTTGGGGCTGATGCCCCGGTGGAGCGGGCCCCATTGCCCGCCCCTCTTACTACTCCTATGCTGTTGCCAGCTGTTGGTTTTCAATCACGCCAACCCAGTGTCCGCTTTGCAGCTTTCCCCTGGCGAACTGGTCGATCAGGGTAAAGACCGCATCACTGAAGCCACCGATGTTGAGGATATCCTCGCGCTCCGGTGCCTGGGTGCTGGTGTAAGGCTGGATATCGAGACAGACCAACCGCGCCGCCGGGTTGCGTTGCCGGAACCGGCTCCACTCCGTCATCACCGCGCTAGCGGCACTTCGGCGAGAGTCGATCCATGACTCGTTATCCGACACCAACAACACCAGATCAGCCCGCTCCTGTCGCTTGTTCAACCAACGCAGCGGCGAGCTGCAATTGGTTCCACCACCCCCAAGAGATGCCAGTCTAGTGGCGTTTTCCATCACTGCCGCATCCGCTTTCAGGCGCACCCTGGAGACATCCCAGTCGAAGGGCAGCACTAGGGTATGCCGGTCCTTGCGCAGGAAGGCTGCCGCCACCAGTGCCGCCACATCAATGCAGCGGGTCGTGGTGGTTGAGCCTCTGCGCCAACCGGTAACCGGGTAGTGCATCGAACCCGACACATCGGGACAAACAACCACCCGCCCGGGCAACTCAGGCACATTACTCAGGGCGATCTCCATCGCCTGCTCCAAAGCCTGGCGTATCTCATCTGGCACGCCAGACGCTGACTGATAAGTGGTCAGCAACTGGTAAGGAAAAGCCCTGGCCTTGCGGATCGCTTTCTCATCGGTCAGACGCCGCGCCAGTTTCTTTACCATCTTCGGCTGTTTGAAGACGCCGTGACGCTGAAAGCTGTTGAGGTTCATCCGCACCATCTGCCAGCCTCCTCGCAGAGCCAGGACTGCCCATTTCGATTCGCTCAACGGCAGCGAGGTCAGCATCTGGAAAGGCACCTTGGGCAGCTTTCCACCCTCACGCTTGTAACGCTCAAAGCTATGCAGTGCACTCGGCAGCGATGCCAGGTCATAGGGCTTACCGATGAGCCAAGCAAAGAAGGCTGAACGCCAGGCCTCAGTCGGTTTTGGATGTACCATCTTCACCACATCAGCCAGAGACGGCGCATTACCCACCGTCGCTGCCAGCAGCTGCTGCTCACTGGATCGGTTCAGCCACTGCTGCACCAGACGCTTGGGTCGGGTTCCCAGGGATTTCCGCCCTAGTGCACCGCTACGCAGGATCTGTACGAAGTTGCGCAGCATGCGACCGTTATCGATGACCTGATCGAAGGCGATAGGCAGCCAATCGCTACCGCGAGTGGCAAGGACAGCACACAACAGTGCCGGCATATCCTTCATTCCCCCGTTCTGGCGACACCAAATAGCGGTGCGGGCGATGAATTCCGGCTCTACCTGGTCGCACAATTCGATCACCTGCTCTAACTGGGTCTCCGCTCCGGCATAGTAAGTACCGTTAAGGCATCCAGTAACCGCATACTGCGCCAGTGCGTGTTTATCACTCAGACGATAAGCGGTTCCACCAGCTTCGTTGAGGGTATTGGTTTTCATTGAACGCTGGGCTGCACCGGGAAAAAGCGCTTTGTTAGCCATCTTGCTGCTCCATTCGTTAAATACAATCATCTCCGATTTCCCCTACCTATAGCGAAGGGCGTGCCAGCTTTTCACGTATGCATGCATGCTATTGTTTTTACAGACTATTAGCTTGTTCTCTTGAAATTCGACATAAGTAGCGGACACTTATTTTGGCTTATAAGCTATATATATTTATATGATGTTATAATTTATTATCATTTTTAATTGCGGCTTACCTGAACGTCATTAGAAGGTGAATGGTGTGAAAGTGAAAAAGACGGTGGTTATCGGCTTTCTTGGCGCGGTGCTCGATGAGGGCCGCGGTAATGGTCGTTGGGAAAAGTGGCGTCCAAGCATCTCACTCTGCCAGCAGGAGGATCTTCTAATTGACCGCCTGGAGCTCTTCTATCAACCGGACAGATACCAGCGCGTGAGGGAGACCGTGGCCAAGGATATCGCAGCCATATCGCCGGAAACTGAGCTAGTATGGCGCCCCATGCCTCTCGATGATCCCTGGGATTTCGAACAGGTCTACGCCGCCTTGCACGGCTTTGCCCGTGACTACCCCTTCGAGCCGGAGCAAGAGGAGTATCTGATCCACATCACAACCGGTACCCATGTCGCCCAGATCTGCTTGTTCCTGCTGACCGAGGCGAACTACTTCCCCGCCCGATTGTTGCAAAGTGCGCCGCCCCCCAAACAGCGTGCGGGTAAGGTGGGTAGTTTCACCATCATCGATCTCGATCTGTCACGCTACGACCGTATCGCCCAGCGCTTCGCCGAGGAGCGGGAGGAGACCCTCAACTTGTTGAAATCGGGTATCGCGACCCGAAATCTCGCCTTTAACCGTATGATCGATGCCATTGAGAAAGTGGCTAACCGCTCTCCTGCTCCGATACTGCTGCTTGGCCCCACTGGCGCTGGTAAGTCGTTCCTCGCCCGCCAGGTCTATCAGCTCAAACGCAAGCGTCACCAGGTCACTGGACCCTTTGTTGAGGTCAATTGCGCCACCCTGCATGGCGAAGGCACCATGTCCGCCTTGTTCGGCCACACCAAGGGTGCCTACACCGGCTCAGTTGGCGAGCGCGAAGGCCTTCTCCGGCAGGCCGATGGCGGTCTGCTGTTTCTGGATGAGATCGGGGAACTAGGGCTGGACGAGCAATCAATGCTGCTGAAAGCGATCGAGGAGAAGCGCTTTTATCCCATGGGATCTGATCATGAGGTAGAAAGTCACTTTCAGTTGATCGCTGGCACCTGCCGTGACCTGCGTATCGATGTCGAGCAGGGGCGGTTCCGCGAAGATCTCTATGCACGCATCAACCTCTGGACCTTCCATCTTCCGGGACTGGTGGACCGGCCGGAAGACATCGAGCCCAATCTGGAATTTGAGTTAGAGCGCCAGGCAGGCGAACTCGGCCGCCGGCTGAGATTCAACAAACCAGCAAGGCAACGTTATCTAGCCTACGCCACCGCCCCAGACACTGCCTGGCGTGGCAATTTTCGTGAACTCTCCGCCTCGGTCTCCCGTTTGGCCACTTTGGCCGAAGGGGGGCGTATCACAGAAAGCGATGTAGAAGATGAGATCATCCGCCTGCGTAATCAATGGCGCAATGACGGTACCAACGACGATGGACTTGAGCGGTTGCTGTCAGCTGAAACACTTGCACAGATCGACTTGTTCGACCGTTGCCAACTGGATTCTGTGATCAAGGTTTGCGCCAAGTCTGGCACCCTCTCTGAGGCGGGACGGACGCTGTTTAATGCTTCCCGGCAGCGGAAGAGCAGCAGCAATGACGCGGACAGGCTGCGTAAATATCTGGCGAAGTTTGATTTGACTTGGGAGAGAGTTCGAAGCGAGTGAACAGAACCGATAAAGACTCAGCTCTGAAAGAGACAATCTACCTTTGGTGTCTAATCCATTTCCCGCCGGAGTCCAATTCCATTCGTGTTCCCACCAATTCATATCATTGTTATTAGTTTGTATTGTAGTGGTCACGGGAGAAGTTCGAATCGTCGCTCTGGCCAATCTTACGTCGAATGAAGCGGGAATTGTCAACATGCTGCCGAGTTTTCATACTCAGCAGGGTCTCTGCAGCGCAAGGTCTGTCAATATGATTTGATCTCACAATCTCCATGGCAGTTTTTTTGAGAGTCTTGAATTGACGGTACAGCATCATATAGCCATGATCAGATAATTGAACATAAACATAAAATATCAATCCCTGTAATATCGATATTATCACTATCTTCTCTAAGCCAACTGACGTGAATAAGTGGAGTATGATACCAGCTAACATACTGAATACAGCTGTAATCAATAGTTTAGATAAAAGTCGTAAAGGTCCTTCGATCTGGACGTTACTGTCATATTTTGTGATGACTCTTTTCTGGTCGTCAGTAATATTCATATATTTCTCTCAATTAGGCATGCCTAACTCGATAGTAACGCCTTAATTAATATGGGTAAATTGTCCATATTTGAGCCTAAATGTGCTTTGGCTCACCGAATAGTTTTATATACTGTATCCTATCGCGAGATAGCAGCTCTGCTTTCGCCTGTACTTCACTAACCATTGATACCTCTGACTTCGGAAGGCCTTCTAATGGAAACCAGAAATTGAATATTCCATAATTTCCTTTTCGAGTTTGAAATAGACGTGTGCGAATAGGAGACCCTTGTACACCAGAGCCTTTCCAGTCACCTAGGATTTTTGAATCAGCGGGATTGACGAGATTAATACCGTTAACGGTAAATTCCTTGTTCCAATGTGAATTAAGTGCTTGTATATATTTTTGTTGCAGTACAAATTTTGCAAAACGATATAGAGCAATAAAACCGATGATAATAGCAAATAATGCGAGTATTCTATCCATAGACGTACCTAATTATGTAGAAGTCGGAAATATATTGTTATCGATAATAACACAAGCTTCATTAGCCTCTATCAGATCATATCTAATATTCCTAAATACTCTCTATTCATGCAAGTCTCAGTTCGGCCATTAGCGGGCATTAAGAGTTTTCTCTTAACTCGCCTGATCGGTTTACTATAACTCCACGAGCGAATCTAAGTTTTTCGAGCAGACCACCAAAATTCTCTGGGGCGGTACTTATGTCTCCAAGAGGACAATATTCTTCGTCACTAATAATGCCAATTTGGCATTTTGAATTCTGTGAATTCAAAATAAGTGTTTTATCCTCGTCCTCTTTTACTGGGTCGATCAAGAAACGGTTAAAGAAGCTAAATTCCTTCTGCTTGGACATATGGCTAACTTTTGAACAGTAATTTTTTTCACTACAGTTAATGCTTAGTTCATGAAATATTGTGTTAAAAATTGGTTCATATCGATTAAACTTCAGTTCGTCAGGAAGCTCAACGTCCGATTCTGCGAACTCCTCAGGATTAAACAATACTTTAGCCGTTATCTCCTCGCCATATCTTAGCAAAAGACACTCCATAATATACGATAAACCTTTAATAAGTGGTGTTTGATCCCTGTTTAGTGCACAGCATTTGAATATGAAAGGATAAACATTCAACATTCCTGTAGCTGCAACCGAAAATAACTGAGCTTCATCTAATTTCAACCCCCATTGCCGAGTAGTAACATCTCCATAAGCAACTTCGGCCAACACTGCAACTAAAGTGAGATACGAATTATGGTAGCACTCATCTCTTTTATCCCATAATTCTTCTAATTCACCACCAGCTGGGAGAAGCATAAGATTTGAAAATTTAGATTCAATTACTTTACAACGACCGCTAAATGCTAATGAAGACGGAAGAAATTTAGCAAGTGTTCGAGGATTTTTTCTTAATAGTATTTCCAGGTCATGCCCTTGCCATACTGAAATTTGTGGTGTCTTATGCGTGGATTGAAAATCATTTATCCAATCCAATGTGGGGTTGGAAATGGTCTTATTCGTAATTATGACGACATTATCTTTTAAGTTATTTCCTGCAGCATTTAATATCGTACTTTGAATTTGAGACTTCTCTAATTGTTTTTTTCGATGTTTCACTTCAAACCAGTACTTCTCCTCTTTGGACGCAGCAGGCAGAACAGTCCAAAACGTTGCTTCTAAATCTCGTCCACCATCGGTAGCAGAGTTTCCTTCTCCGCCCTTTCTCCACACTAAATTTGAAAACCCCATTTCATCGAGTAAATGAAATATAAGATTTTCAAAATCTACAGGGCTGATTTCTGAAAAATTCAATTGCTCCTGTAAGAAATCTATATCTGTAAGAGTAATTGATATGTCAGTCATTTTGATTCTCTATTTAATCGTTTTCGGTTTTATCCACTAAGCCGTGCTCACATAGCTCTTGAAAAATATCTTCGAGTTCTGCATTCAACTGAGATATATACTCTGTGACCACATGGTAGATAATGTCGCCGTCGTCTTTTTCTTCAAGTTCAAAATTAAAAGCACCAGATTTAAGAGCCACTATAAGTTTATTGAATACTTTTTGGATTTCCCTAGGGACATCCTGAGTGATGGGAATAATGAGAGTATTCTCCGGTAATTTGAGCTCCAAAAAGTAATCTTCTTGAACTTGAGTTATATCTGCCTTATGGATTTCCATAGATTTGCCCCCTTTCTCCAAAAGCATCCCTTCCTCCTTCAAGCGTCCTCATGCTAACTTCTTTCCAATCCATTTCACTTTTTTCTTCTCGTAAATCAGTGAGGTTATTCGAGAACGGATTCCCAACGTATGTTTTGTACCCATTTAGATCGTGGTGACGATAAACAGAGTTGTACGGCAGTGTTCTTACAGCTATATTCGCGTCATGAGTCGCAATAAATACCTTTTTTCCAATCTTAGCTTTTTCCTTAATGAGCGGAACGATTACATTGTTTATGTACTCATTTCCCAGGCTCTTCTCAGGCTCATCCAGAATATATATTTCCTTGTCCTCATTCAGCTCCCTGTGAAGCAAAATCATTGAGGCTTCTCCGGTGGATGGTTTATATTCCTCTTCATCAATCATAAAGAACCTATCGAAAACCAACAGCTCTAGTAATGTTGGTATGGTGTCTATCCCCTCGATCTCATTGAGTTCTGAAATGCTATTAAACAAATCTTCGGAGTAAACTTTCTCACTAATTAGTTTGATAGCCTTAGCAAAATCCTTCTGCGGATTTTTTTTCACCTTACTCAGCGGCTTATATCTACTCGCGCTAATTTTACCATCCTGAATTAGAATTTCAGTCGTACAGTAAAGGTCTCCCTTATCATCTAGATTTCCAATATATGTGGGATCGACTTTTATAGGTTGTTCAATGTTGTGAATAATCATTTGCGTCGCCAGTTCGATTGCTATGCGGTTTCTAGCATATTCACGGAGCCCTGTACCGTTTGGCTTAGATGGTGTTCCAGTTTTTTTTGTTATTTCGCTCTTGAAAATATCAACTAGCTGATTAAAGAGAGAACCAGACTTCCCAGAAGAAAACAGATCAAATGCCTCTACACCGAGTTTTTGCGACGCTTTGTTTAAAATTACACGGAGGGTTCGAAGCTCATCTTCGGTAATAGATTTTTTAAATTCGTCGCTTTCTTCTATAAAATTGAGGAACTGGACTACGTTATCGTCCGTGCCTAGCACTACCTTAAGTCTTCTATCAAACTGTTGTGTGCTGACTGTTGAGAAATCCTTAATTTTGATCGTTCGCGCCTTTTTGTTTTTTAGGCTGTCTGAAAAAAAGCTTCTATATTTGGAAAGGCTGGTTACACCAACTTCTGAGGCATTCCTAACCAGCTCTATCTCTTTATTACAATATTCAATCCCAAAATCTTTTAAGTCAATTTTTAGACTTTTGCCACCTAAGTCATACTCATCTTCCAGTCTGACAGTTCCCGCTTCAAACTTTTTACATCCAATTCCCTTGTTAGAATAGAAGCTAGCTATCGCAGCCAAGATGTCTGATTTACCAGTCCCCTTTGCACCAAAGAAAATATTTATATCGTCGTAGACGACTAGTTCTATCGGTAAATCGTCTTTGAAGGGCTTTACGCAAATCTTTTCAGGATACTTCTGATCCAGTAGTGTGTTAATTGCAACTTTGTCTTTATCGAGTAACAAGCAAAATTGCTCAAAGTGTAATCCTCCCCGATAATTGGTCCATCGATAATTAGAGTTCTCCGGTTAAACTATGACCAACGGGGGAATGAAAATGAAACGATCAAAATATTCTGAGACACAGATTGTCCGGATATTGAAAGA